>WTHH01000560.1 GCA_011523195.1 Verrucomicrobiales bacterium | reverse complement strand
TAGGTGATCAGATCGAGACAGCCAAGCCAGGGCAACTGGTCAAGCGCGAGATCACCCAGATCATCAGCCCGGGCGCACACTTCGACGAGCGCATGCTCGAGGCCGGGCGCAACAATTTTCTCGTCGCCGTAGCCACCTCCGGCAGCCGGTTCGGTGTGGCGGCCGTGGACTTGACGACCGGTGACTTCAAGGTGGCCGAGCTGGAAAACGAGGCCGCCGTCGTCGCCGAACTGGAACGGCTCAACCCCGGCGAGGTGATTTACCCGGAAGAAGCTAAACCACTGGCCGGGTTGATCGAGCCAAACGTCAGCGTGCTCAACGGGTACGAAGGGTGGGTATTCGCGCTGGAGACCGCGGAGTTCACGCTGAAGGATCATTTCAAGGTGGCCGCTCTCGACGGCTTCGGGCTGAAGAGTCGGCCGGCAGCGATCGGCGCAGCCGGCGGCGCGCTGCACTACGTCAGCCAACATTTGCGGCGGGACGTGACGCACTTCACCCGGCTGACATTTTATGAGGTGGCCGACTACCTCGTGCTCGATGCCGCCACGCTCAAGCATCTGGAAATCCTCGAGCCTCTCCATCGTGAGGCGGCCAAGCCGGCCACGCTCTACGCCGCGATGAACCGAACCTCCACGCCGATGGGCGCCCGGCGGTTGCGCGACTGGCTGTCGCAGCCGCTCTCTGCGGTCGAACCGATACTCCAACGGCAGGAGGCCATCGCCCGGTTCATTCACAACGGGCCGGCGCTGGACCGGTTCCGCGAGAGCCTCAAAGAGGTGCGCGATCTCGAGCGGATGATCAGCCGCCTGAGCATCGGCTCCGGCAACGCGCGTGATCTCGTGCAGCTTCGCGGGGCACTGCTGCAACTACCCGGCCTGCGCAGCATGATCGCCGAGGTGCAGCAAGCGTCCGACCCGGTCGCGCCGTCTCTCAGCGAGGACGTGTTCGAGGAGGAAACAGCCAATGACATCCCGCCGCTGCTGAGCCAATTGGGAGGGCAACTGCACGAGCTGCCGGAGGTGGCCGACCTGGTTTCGCGAGCCATCGCCAACGATCCACCGATGGCACTCAAGGACGGCGGCATCATCCGCGAGGGCTTCGACCCCGCGCTCGACGAACTGCGCCGGGGCGCCACCGAGGGCAAGAACTGGATCGCCAAGCTGCAGCAGGAGGAGATGGAGAAAACCGGCATCACCTCGCTCAAGGTGCGGTTCAATTCCGTGTTCGGATATTTCATCGAGGTGACCCGCGCCAACCTCGACAAGGTGCCGGAGCATTACACCCGCAAGCAGACCCTGGCGAACGCCGAGCGATTCATCACGCCGGAACTGAAGGAGATGGAGGGCAAAATCCTCGGCTCCGAGGAGCGCAGCCAAAAGCTGGAGTACGAGCTGTTCCAGCGAGTGCGCGAGGAGATTTTAAAGTCGCTGCCACAGGTGCAGGAGATCGCCTGCGCGTTGGCGCAGCTCGACGTGCTGGCCGGGTTTGCCGAGGTGGCCCGGCTTCACGCACACGTTTGCCCCGACATCCGGGACGAGGGCGTCCTGCAGATCGACGAGGGCCGCCATCCGGTGCTCGAGCAATCCATGACCGGTGAACCGTTCGTGCCGAATGACACGCAGCTCGACCGCGAAAACCGTCAGGTCGCCGTGATCACCGGCCCGAACATGGCCGGCAAAAGCACCTACATCCGGCAGGTTGCCCTGCTGTCGTTGCTCGCCCACACCGGCGCCTTCCTGCCGGCTCGGCAGGCGCGTGTCGATCTCGTCGACCGCATCTTCACCCGCATCGGCGCGAGCGACGACCTGTCCCGTGGCCAATCCACCTTCATGGTCGAAATGAGCGAGACGGCTAATATCCTGAACAACGCCACCGATCGCAGCCTCGTCGTACTCGACGAAGTCGGCCGCGGCACGAGCACGTTCGACGGCCTGAGCCTCGCGTGGTCCATCGTCGAGCACCTGCACAACCAGGTCGGTGCCAGGACACTGTTCGCGACGCACTACCACGAGTTGACCGAGCTGGCCGGCCGGCTGCCGCGCCTCGCCAACTTCAACGTCGCCGTTCGGGAGTGGAACGACCAGATCGTGTTCCTGCACAAGATCGTCGAGGGCGGCGCGGACAAGAGCTACGGCATCCACGTGGCCCGTCTGGCCGGCGTGCCCGGCCCGGTGATCGAGCGGGCCAAGGCCATCCTGCGCAACCTCGAGGACACCGAGCTGTCGCCGGACGGCGGCTCCCGCTACGTCTCCCGGCAATCGGCCGAGCGCGAGACGCTCCGCAACATCGAGCCGTCGCCGCAGTTGGATCTCTTCGCAGGCCAATGACGGCTTGACCTGTGAGCCTCGCTTGGCCAAGCTGCGCTGCCCGCTCGGAGAGATGGCTGAGTGGTCGAAAGCGCTCCCCTGCTAAGGGAGTATAGGTTAACGCCTATCGAGGGTTCGAATCCCTCTCTCTCCGCCACTTCTTTTTTACGGTTCCCGGTTTTTCGTTTTCTCCTCCAGCCAAGCACTTGGCCAAGTGCTGTTGAAGCTCCGGAGGGGCTTGTTTAAAGGAGCGGGGACATTCCAGTCCCTGAAAAATCCACTGCAACAAACAGGGGACAGGAATGTCCCCTTTCCTTTTTTTCTTCCACTTGGCCAAGCGTTGTTTTCGCTTTGCGCGGGGGTGTTCTTGAGGCAGCTTTTCCGGGCACCTTTCTTGATATGCACCTTTTTGGGTTCCGCAATTCTTTGCCGGGGTTGATTTTAGCCGTGCTCGGGTCAACCGCCGGTTTCTCCGCTGCCGCCGTGCAGTTTGACCGCGACGTGGCACCGATCCTCGTCGGGCACTGTCTCGAGTGTCACAACGGCTCCGATCTCAAGGGCGAGCTGAACCTGTCTCAGCAGGGCGGCGCCGCCAAAGGCGGCAAACACGGCCCTGCGGTAGTGGCCGAAAAACCGGGTGAGAGTCTGCTTTGGGAGAAGGTGTCCGGCGACGACATGCCGCCGGATCAGCCGCTTGGCCAAGCGGAGAAAAAGGTGCTGCACGACTGGATCGCAGCCGGGGCCAAGTGGGGCTCGACGGATACCCTCGACCCGTTTCAGTTCACCACGACCAAGCGCGGCGGGTACGACTGGTGGTCGCTCCAGCCGGTGAAGCGCCCCGGCCAACCGACGGTCTCGCAGCCGGACTGGGTGGCCAACCCGATCGATGCGTTCATCCTCAATCGGCTGGATTCCGAAAAGCTCATGCCAAGCGACCCAGCGGATCCGCGAGCGTTGATTCGCAGACTTTATTTTGACCTGACCGGCCTGCCTCCCTCGGCGGAGCAGGTCGCGGCGTTCGTAGCCAACCCGACTGATGCCGCCTACCGGCGCGTGGTCGACGACCTCCTCAGCTCGCCGCACTACGGCGAACGCTGGGGCCGGCACTGGCTGGATCTCGCGCGGTTCGGCGAGAGCGACGGTTTCGAACGGAACAACGTCCGCAACAACCTCTGGCCGTATCGCGACTGGGTGATACGCGCGCTGAACGACGACATGCCGTACGACGAGTTTGTGCGGATGCAGGTCGCTGGCGACGTGCTCAAGCCGGGTAACCCGGCCGGGCAAAAGGCGGTCGGCTTCCTCGTCGCCGGGCTGCACAACACGGTCGTGGGCGGCAGTGAGTTCATGAAGAAAACCGCGCGGCAGGATGAACTCGAGGAGATCATCGGCACGGTCGGGCAGACGTTCGTCGGTCTCACGGTCAACTGCGCACGCTGTCACAACCACAAATTCGATCCCATCCAGCAAAAAGAATATTACCAGATGACCTCGGCAATTGCTGGGGTGTTTCACGGGGAGCGCAAAGTCTCCGATCCTGAGCTGACGCGGCAGCGTGAGGCGCTGCGCAAACAGGTTGCCTCGCTGGGCGAAGAGCTTACCGGGATCGAGAATCGCGGTCGCGAAATCGCCTTTGCCAAGCGGAAAGAAGGTGGCCCCTCAGACAAACCGGAGCCGCCGAAGCCTCTGGCTCGGTGGGAGTTTGACACTGGCCTCAAGGACAGCCTCGGCTCGCTTCACGGCGTGGCCAAGGGCGATGCCCGGATCGAGGGCGGTGCATTGGTCGTCGATGGCAAGGATGCGTGGGTCGAGACGGCTCCGCTCGCTGCTCCGTTGAAGGCGAAGACACTCGAGGCGTGGGTGCAACTGGGCACGCTCGATCAAAAGGGTGGCGGAGTGATCGGCGTGCAGAGCAACGACGGTAAGTTTTTTGATTCCATCGTGTTCGCCGAACGCGAGGCCCGGCGCTGGATGCCCGGCAGCAACGGCCTTGTCCGAACCAGGTCCTTCGGCTCACCGGAGGAAAACGAGGCACACCAGCAACCGGTGCACGTCGCCATTGTCTACAACGAGGACGGCACGATCACCGGCTATCGCAACGGACTGCCACACGGAAACCCGTACAAGACCGGGCGGCACAATTTTCCCGCCGGCAGCTCGCAGGTGATCTTCGGCATGCGCCACCGCGGCGGCGGGAACAACTTCCTGAACGGCAAAATTCACCGCGCCCAGCTTTATGCCCGCGCGCTTGGGCCGGATGCGATCGCCGCCTCGGCCGGGGTGGAATCAACGTTCGTCAGCGAAGCGGAACTGGCCGCCGCGCTGGGCACGGAAGAACAGGCCCGGCGCAGGGCGCTCAAGGATCAGTTGACCGACCTGACCAGCCGCGAGCGGGCGCTGGGCAACGGCTCGTCGATGAAGGTTTATACCGTGGCCGCCCGCGGCAACCCCGGCACGGTGCGGCTGCTGAAACGCGGCAATGCGATGAACGAAGGCGAAGTCGTTCGGCCCGGCGCGGTCGCGGCGCTGCGGATGTTGAAGAGCGACTTTGGCATCAAGCAGGACGCATCCGACAACGAACGGCGCAGACAGTTGGCGCGATGGCTGACACACCGGGACAATCCTTTGTTCCCCCGCGTGCTGGTCAATCGACTGTGGCATCATCATTTCGGCACCGGCATCGTCGAGACACCGAACGACTTTGGCTTCAACGGCGGCCGCCCCAGCCACCCAGAGCTGCTCGACTGGCTGGCAGCGGAGTTCACTGACAACGGACTCCGGCTCAAGGCGATGCATCGGCTGATGGTCACCTCGAACACTTACCGGCAATCCGCCGCGCCCCGGGAGGACGGGCTCGCGGTCGATGCCGACAACCGGCTGTTGTGGCGCAAGTCACCGGTACGGCTCGATGCCGAGTCGTTGCGCGACGCCGTGCTCGCCGTCTCCGGCCGGCTCAACCTGAAGATGGGCGGCCCCGGTTTTCGCGATGTCTCCATCACACCCAACAACGGCACCACTTATTATGAGCCGATTTATCCGCAGGGCGACGAGTTCAACCGACGCACGGTCTACCGGTTCAGTCCACGGGGCGGACGCAGCGCGATCCTCGACACTTTCGACTGCCCGGACCCCTCCACGACAGCACCGCGCCGCGCCGTGACCAGCACCCCGCTGCAGGCGCTCGCGCTGCTCAACAACCACTTTATCCTGAGCAAGGCCGGCGCCATGGCCGATCGCGTGACAACCCATGCCGAGGGCAACCTCGACGCGCAGGTGACGCAGGTGTTTCGAGACGCCTTCCAGCGCGAACCTGACGCCGACGAGTTGCGCTTGGCCAAGCGCTTGGCCAAGGAGTACGGCCTCACCACGCTTTGCCGGTCTCTGTTTAACAGCAATGAATTTGTCATCCTCAACTGATATGAACGACTTGGGCACATTGAATCGACGGGAGTTTTTCAATTGGGGCATCCGAGGCATCGGCGCCACGGCGTTTGCGAGCCTGCTGGCGCGTGATACCACCGCTATGGCGGCGGCGCTTGGCCAGGCGACGTTCCCGAACTTCGCGCCCCGGGCCAAGCGGGCGATCCACATC
>WTHH01000280.1 GCA_011523195.1 Verrucomicrobiales bacterium | reverse complement strand
CGGGTTTTGAGAGGCAGACTCGCGTACGCCGGCAATCCGTCCTGCACGCCCCGGAGGTGCGAAACCACCGAGCCAAAAGACGGATGAAATGAAACCGAAGAACCACAGTTCACCGGAACCGGAGTCGGCGCGCCGGTCATCATGTAGTGGTTGCCCCCGCCGTGGTTTGGATCCTTGTGGCAGATCGATCGAATGATCGCCATCTTGTCGAGCGTCTTGGCCAGCTTCGGCACAGTCTGGCAAAACTGCACGCCCGGCACCGTGGTCGGAATAGGATCGAACTCACCCCGCACATCGGACGGTGCGTCCGGCTTGGGATCGAACGTCTCGTAATGAGTCGGACCACCGTCCAGCCAGACGAGGATGCAGTTAACGCGATCGGCGCTTGGCTTGCCGGCAGCCGCAGCCGCGCTGGCCCGCAGCTTCACAAGATCACTCATCCCCAGTCCAAGAACCCCCCCCACGCCAAGCTGGATGAAGTCCCTTCTCGCGATCCCTGCACAATTTCGATTCAGTACATTCATGCCGTTTCAGTGATTAAAGACAAATTCAGCCGAGTTGATCAAGGACCACATCAAATCCTCGACAGCCTGCTGGCGCTTGGCCTCTGCCGTCTCGATCGCCTCAACAGCGATGGCCCTCTCGCCTGCGCTTGGCCAACGACTGTAAATCGACAGGTAAACCTCATCCACAATCTCGCCCGCCGGACGATCCGCTTGGCCAAGCGCGGCCGCCCGGCCCTGTTTGTCGGCCAACTGCGTTTGCAGTTTGTCCGAGTTCATAAGGTGCAGCGCCTGCACCATGCTCGGGCGATTGTCCCGTTCGCAGGGACAGTTTTCGCTGGAGTTAGGCAGGCCAAACGACTCGAGCATCGGCGAACTCATAATCGTCGTCCAAAGCTCAACTTTCCGCGCGTCCAATCGCAAGTTGGAGTATTCGCTGGTTACGCCAGTCACCTGATTAACGATGTCCTCCAGATTTTCTGCCCCCAGTCGGCGGCGATAAAAGCGGGAGAAATTCTGTGTGTCCTGCACGTTGGTCTCGTTGGGGACGGAGCTAAGCTGATACAGCCGAGATTGCATGATCCGGCGCATGAGATGTTTGAGATCGAACTTGTGCGCTGCGAAATCGTCCGCCAAAGCCTCGAGCATCTCCGGGTTGGACGGAGGGTTGGACGCGCGAAAATCGTCCACCGGATGCACGATGCCTCGCCCGAAAAATTGGCCCCAAACGCGATTCGCCATTGCCTTGGCAAAGTATGGATTCTCCGGAGTCAACATCCAGTCGGCCAAAGTCGATCGGGGGTCTGCCCCGGTCGGTGTCTCCAATTGCCCACCGCCAAGCGGCGTCGCTTTCATCACCGCATTACTCACCGGATGGTTCACGGTCCCGCCCGGTGCGTGGTAAAAATATTCCGTGCCGGCCGATATCGGCGGCGAGATGCCCGTGCCCTTGCGCTTCATCTCGGCGAAGAATGCCGCGAACTGGTAAAAGTCGGTCTGGCTCCATTTTTCGTTTGGATGATGATGACACCGCGCGCACTCAAGGCGCACGCCAAGGAACACCTGACTGAACAACGTCGTGAGCGTGGCCGGTTCACGGCGCGTACGATAGATCACGGCTGGACCCACACGGTGCGTGCTGCCCTTGGCCGTCAGGATCTCGCGAACCATCCGGTCGTACGGTTTGTTTTCCGCAAAACACTCGCGGATCCAATTGTCAATCGTGTAAGCGCTTTTAAGTCCGACCCGCGCGATGTTGGGCCGAAACAAATCGCCCCAGCGATTGGCCCACGTGTCGGCGTAGCGGGGATCATCGAGCAGGCGGTCGATCAAGCGGTCGCGCTTGGCGGTATCTTCATCAGCCAGAAAACGCCGCACCTCGGCCGGCTCCGGCAATACTCCCAACACATCGATGAATGCCCGACGAATAAACTCCGAATCCGAGCAAAGATCGCTCGGCAAAATGCCCAGTTTTTGAAAACGACCGTGCGCTTTTTCATCGATGAAATTGTTCACCGGCAGACCAGCATAAACAGCATCCCCGAACTGGCGGCTTGTCGGCACGGTGATTCGCGCCAGAGCCACTTCGCCCATGTAACGCACCACAACCACCCCCTCGCCGTTCAGCGAACCCACTTGAACCAGCCCATCCTCTCCCACCTCAGCCAACTCCTTTTCATTCGTGGCAAAATCCGCCAGGTGTGTAACATCGCGGCGCAGACCGTTCTCGTAGCGAGCCGTCACAACCAGTTGCTGCCGCGCCTCCTTTTCGTAGCTCCATTCATCGGGAAAGACCTCGATGCCGATCAGCCTGAGTTCATCCGGGCGCTGATACAGCATCCCCTCTGCGATCCAGTCGTGAATGATACGGTAAAATCGTGAACCGACTTCCAGCCGTTTGCCACCCTCATGCTCCACCGCGAGGGTCGGCTTCTTGAGCAGCAGGCTCTCCGAAGGCAATGCCGGAAAAACCCGGCGCCCACGCTGATCCTTGACCACCTCGCGGTAATCCGATTTCGGGTCGAACGAGAATACCGATAGTGAAAAACCGTTCTGCCCCTGCGGTTTGGCATGACAACTCCCACCCGCACAGCCGGCCTTGGCCAACACAGGCAGCACGTCACCGACAAAACTCAACCGGGCGTCCCTCGCAGCCGGCACCACCGCCACATCCACGTTCAACACCCGCGCACCGACCTCCACCCTAACCTTGGCCAAGCCCTCACTGGCTGCCCGTATAATGCCGTCCTCGACAGTGATAACTGTCGGATTGTCGGATGAAAAAGAAGCCTCGCGGGATAGATCTCGAACCATTCCTCCGGCCAAGCGTTGATGCACCAGCAACCTTTGCTGGTCATTCACAGGCAACTGAATCTCGGAAGGAAACACCTCGATGGTGTCAGCGGCGGCCAACCCGTTCGCTTGGCCAAGCGACAGCCCAAGCAGCAGCAGCCCGAGCCGCCTCAAAGTCGCACCTTGGTTTAAAAAAAAGGCAAACACTCCGAGTTCCGCGAAACCTATGCCAATCCCCAGGCGCAGGCAACCACGATTCCGGCCAAAAAAAAGGGCAAAATATCAGGCGATACTTGACCGGCTCGAATGCGTTGCGGTAGGTTCCCCGCCCCTTTGGTGGTGGCCGTAGTTCAATGGTAGAGCCCCAGATTGTGATTCTGGTTGTTGCGGGTTCGAGTCCCGTCGGTCACCCCACTTTCCCCCTTCCCTTCAGATTCAATTGAACTGAGTCCATTTTTTGGGCAACGTGTGAGCAGCCACACGATGTTGACCAAACTCATCTACGTTCTGATTGGCATATTCGCTGTCTACAGCCAAGCGCTTGGCCAAGCGAAGAAGGTCACGCCCGCCAATGACCCACCCGGGCAGTTGTTTCGTCATGCCCCCATGCCCAAGGCAACGCGGACGGTCGTCATTCCGCTTGGCGATATTCAATTCGCTTTCGATACCGAAAAACTTCGGCCGCACACGGTTTGGCGTGGCAAGCTGGATCTTTACGGCCCACAGTATGCCCACGCAAAACGCCCATTCATCTCACAGCCGAACGGGAAATTGCTGTTCGAAAACCCGCCGTCTCTCCCGTGGCGCCTGGCCAAGCCGGAGCCCAAATTCGATACCACCTCACCGGGCATTGAGGGGCGCTTCCTCAGTACGTCCACCGAGGGAAACACCGTCACGTTGCGGTACGAACTTTTGCAAAATGACCATCCGCCGGTAGATGTCTCGATAACGCTGGAGGCAACAGCCGACGGATTTACAAGAACGATTGACCTCTCCCCCTGCAATCGGTCTCTCTGGTTTTTGGCCAACCGATTTCCCGTCGGGAGCGATCACGATTTTCGACTCAACACGGAAGACCAATCCATTTCCTCCCGTATGATCCTTTCCCAACTAGATTACACGGAACTGAACATCACGGAGGCCGGGGCGGAGTCGACCTTCGGCAAAAGCACGATCAACACTGAAGCCAACCTGCATTGGGTTCATATTCCGTCGCACGACAAGCCGGTGACATTCCAAGTGATGCACAGCTTCCCGGCTTTGAACATCCCTGACGTGGAAAATGAAAAGCGGCTCCAGCTTGGAAACATCGGCACGACTCAGTTCGGGCCTAGGCCCGGCAAACAGCCCCCTCACTACTTTGTCGAAAGCCTCCGCCTGGACAAGGATTGGGAACTGTTGGTCACCGGGATGGACTGGCTGGAGGACGGTCGACTGGCCGTCTGCACCTGGCCCGGCGATGTGTTTCTCCTATCGGGCGTGACCAGCGGTGAAGCGGTCAAGGTGCGAATATTGTTGTCCGGCTTGAATGAGCCGATGGGACTGCTCGTTCGCGACGGCAAACTGTATGTTTCACAAAAACCGGAATTAACGGAAATACGTTTTAATGATGAGACAGGATCAGTTTCACTTAGGCGGGTGAGTGCCGACTGGGGCTACTCCGGGCACTACAACGCCTTCTCCTACGGACCGGTTGCCGACCGGAACAACCAATTCGTACTGGCCAATGCCGGACACAGTGGCCGTTGGGACATGAAATTCATGGGATGGGGAATTCGACATGGCACCGGAGGCATGATGACCGGGATTGGCTCCGGCTTCCGTGAGCCAAACGGCATCGGCACATTCGGGCCGAACAGGGACATATTCGTTACCGACAATCAGGGGCACTGGACGGCCGTCTGCGAACTCAACCACCTCCGGCCAGGACAGTATTTCGGACGCCCCTCCGCCACGCCGGATCCTCAGAAGCTATACAAGGGCAGAGAAATTTTCACCCCTCCCGCAGTGTGGTTCCCCTACACGCTGGCCAAGTCCGTCTCCGGCATGGCCGAAATCACCAACGACAAATTCGGGCCTTTCAAGGGACAATTGATCGTTGGCGATTTCCAAAATGCACTGCTCACACGGGTTTTTCTGGAAAAAGTGGATGGCGAATATCAGGGCGTGGTTTTTCCGTTTCTCAGGGGATTCCGATCCGGAGTCAATCGGCTCAGTTTTGGCCCGGATGGAAATCTGTACGTCGGCGGACTGCAGCGCACGTGGGCCTGTATTGCCCCGGACCCGGCCTCGCTTGAGAGGGTTTCATTCAACGGAAATACGCCCTTTTCCGTTGCCAAGGCGGAGGCCAAGCCCGACGGTTTTTTACTGACGTTTACCAAGCCAGCAAAACCGTCTGCAGCAAATCCGGACAACTTCGATGTTTCGCAGTTTCGCTACGCCTACCAGCCGGGATACGGCTCGCCCCGTTACAATTTTCAAGGCGAGAAAAATAGCCAAACCGGTTTGCACGTCAAAAGCGCAACTCTTTCACCGGATCGGAAATCCGTACACTTGGTCGTGGACGGGTTAAAAGAAGAGCACGTAACCGAGTTCAAGTGCTTTGACATTTTCGACGACGAAGGGAACGAACTATGGCACATCCTATTCCACTACACCTTGAACCGGATTCCCCGGTCGTGATGCACTTGGCTTAGGCCGGCGCCTGTTCCGGGAACAGCTCCCGCATGTACGTGGCCAGGGTTTCGTTCGTCGGCCCGTAGCCCTTATGGTACATGTGGTACTCCATGTCCTTCATGAAGCGCTCAGCAGACTCGTAACGAACATCCAGATTCCTCGCGAGTGCCTTTTGCAGGATGGCATCCAAGCGAAGGTCGATGTAGTCATTCTCGTTCCGGAAATGAGGGATCGGTTCGTCCACGATTTTCTGCCGGGACTCCGCAGCATCCACCCCCGCGAATATATTTTTGCCAAGCAACAACTCAGCGAGGATGACACCGTTTGAAAAAATGTCGGAACGCTGATCCGTCACCTCGAAACTCGCCTGCTCCGGGCTCATGTATTCCGGTGTGCCGGAAAGTTGCTCACCCTCGTTTTGTTCGATCAGACCCGCGGCCTTGGCCACGCCGAAATCGGTCAATTTCACATCGCCCTCGAAGCTCATCATGACACTGCGC
>WTHH01000388.1 GCA_011523195.1 Verrucomicrobiales bacterium | reverse complement strand
GCCTTCTGCATATTTCGCACCCGTGAATAATAGCCCAGCCCCTCCCACAGTTTGATCACCGTGTCCTCCCGGGCGTTGGCCAAAGCGGCGACGTCCGGCAGGCGGTTCATCCATCGTTCCCAATACGGGATCACCGTTTTGACCTGCGTCTGTTGCAGCATGATCTCCGACACCCAGATGGCGTACGGATCTCGCGTCCGACGCCACGGCAGGTCGCGGGCGTTTTCGGCAAACCACTTGAGCAGCGGCGCAACGATGAAGCGGAGACGCATCGGCGCGGCAGCCTACCGCCCGTCACGCGCTTGGCCAAGCGGCGGCCGTTGACTTGCCGACGGTTCCGCGACAAATTCACCGCAACGGGATGAGTGATCTACAACCAACCGTCACCGCCAACGGGCAGTCCATCGAGGTGCAACTGCCGCTGTCGCTGCACGACTTTCTCGAGGGACAAGGCATGCTGCCGCGCAGCGTGGTGGTGGAGTTGAACGGCGAGGCGGTGTCGCCCTCGGAATTCGACGATCGCCAACTCAACGGAGGCGACTCGATGGAGATTGTGAAAATCGTGGCCGGCGGATGAGTGAAGCGTTCCAGAGTCTGCGAGGCCATCTGCTACTCGATGCGGGAGGGATGTACGGCTCCTGTTTTCACCACACGGTCATCCTGATGTGCCGCCATAGCCCGGAGGGGGCGTTTGGGCTGGTGCTCAATCAGCCAAGTGAAAAACGAGTCGGCGATGCGCTGTCGCTGGATTTGCCGCCGGACGTCAAACAGCAGCCGGTTCGTAACGGCGGCCCGGTGGAGGAGGATACGGTACACATTCTTCACAGCGACGCGTTCATGTTTCAGGGCAACGTACTGAACAACCTGTCGCTGGTGGAGGATCCCAGTGAACTGAGCGACATCGCCAACTCAGTAAACCCGGATCACAAGGTCGAGTTTTTTGCCGGCTACTCCGGCTGGGGTGCGGGGCAGCTTGAGAGCGAACTTGCCCGCAAGGCGTGGCTCATCCATCCAGCAAGCGCTGAGCTGGTTTTCAGCAATCCGGACGAATCAGCGTGGCGTGACACCCTTCGGCAGATGAACTGGCAGCAACGCCTCCTCGCAGACGGCCCAGACGATCTGTCGTGGAATTAACGCCTCCCAAACGCAGACCAATTGCCCCCTGCCCTGATCGCCCTGAAAGGGCGAAATAATATAGCCCGAGGTAACGCCCCGGGACTCAACGCCATAAATCAACCAGCCCTGAAGGGGCGGCACAAATCGTCGACCAAAAGCCCGTTCCGTGTATTCCGTTGTCATTCCATCGCTTGGTCAAGCGCACAGCGAAAATAGCCGGACGCAGATTAACGGGATTAAAAATGATCTGTGAAAATCCGTGAAATCTGTGTCTCGATTTGATCGACCGAAACCGATTGCCCTCCCGAGGACGGCTGGGACAGCCGTCCCTACCTTTGTTTGACACAAAAAAGGCCAAGCGGGGTGCGCTTGGCCAAGTTTGAAAATTGAATGTTTGCGTTAGTTGTCGAGGCGCCAGGTGATCCGGCCCTTGTCCAGGTCGTAGGGAGACATTTCCATCTTCACCTTATCGCCCACGGCGAGCCGAATCCAACGGCGCTTGCGCATTTTCCCGGCGATGTGCGCCAGCACTTCGTGGTCGTTCTCGAGTTTCACCCGGAACATTGTGCCGGGCAAAACCTGACTGACCACACCCACTACCTCGATTGATTCACCTTTTGCCACTTGGTTGTCGTGTCTTTACAAAACCACCCTTCCGGGCAGGTGCGCGAGGTTGCCTCAACGCGCATGATTGGCAAGACAATAAACGGCCACACCCGGCGCACGCTGTGCCTGTCCCCTCTTGATTCTTCACCGGCAATCGCGTTTCATCACCGCGCCACAATGGATAGAAGAATTGCGACTTTTTTGTGTTTGCTCACACTGCTCAATGCGGCACAGGCGAAGGAGGCCAAGCCGAACACGGTGGATCACGCCGGGTTGATGCAGGCATGGGACGAGGCCAGCCTCAAGCGCGGCCAGACGATCTATAACAACCTATGCGTAAACTGCCACGGCGCCGACGGCAGAACGCCCTCTCTCCCGGTCGCGCGCGCGTTCGGCACCGGCGAGTTGAAGTTCGGCACCGACCCGTACTCGATGTTTCGCACGCTCACCGACGGCAGCGGCCTGATGGGCCCGCAAACGTGGATGACGCCCCGCGAGCGGTACGACGTAATTCACTACATTCGGGAACAGTTCATGAAGCCACTTCACCCCGACTTTAAGACGCTCTCGCCCGGATACCTCGCGGGACTGCCCAAGGCGGAGGCTGCCGCGCCCGAGGCAGTCGACATAAAGCAACGCGACTTTGGCCCGGCGCTGGCCTCGCAGCTGGGCCGCGACATCCCCAGCGTGCTGAGTGTCCGGCTCGGGGGCGAACACACGATCAGCTACAATCTGCACTCGATGGATCAGGCCAGCGTGTGGCGCGGTGGATTCCTCGACCTCAAGCAGACACAGCACTTCCGCGAGCGCGGCGAGGGCGTGGCACTACCGGGCGGCGAGTTGATCCCTGGCCTGCAAATGTGGCGCTGGGCACACGCCAACAAGCTCGATTACCCGACCGGCAAACTGCTCCCACGTGGGCCGATGCCGGCCAAGTGGATGGAGTATCGCGGCCACTATCTCCACGACGACAGCGTGGTGCTCTCCTACACGATCAATGGCACGGAAATCCTCGAGAGCCCTGCCAAAGCCGGTGGTTTCGGGGCGATCGTACACAGCCTGCAAGTCGGCGCGGTGAAGAAACCGCTCCAGCTTGCCTTGGCTCAGTTGCCGGCGGGCAATAACAAAAACGGATTCCTGAATCCCGACGCCACCACTGTGCAATTGGACGGCAGCGCCAGTAGTGCGGCCGACCGGATTGTCGTGCTCGGCACCCGCAAAGAAGGCAACCTTGGGCATTTTGCCGCCGCGGCAATCCACGGCCAAGCCAATGGGTTGACATGGAGCATCGACGACAAAAACCGGGCGGTGCTCACCAGCCCGGCCGGCAACGAGCCGCGCCGGTTTCAGGTCGTCCGGTACAGCGGCAACTCGGAGGCGGAACTGCTCTCGCTCGCCGGCTACGTTCGGCTGCTCAAGTTGAAAAACACGATGCCGAACTTGGCCAAGCGCCTGGCCGGCGGCAAACCGCGTTGGCCAAGCGCGGCCACGACCAAGGGCGCGCTTGGCCAAGCGGACGCCGCCTACACGCTCGACACGCTCACCCTGCCAAGCGACACGCCCGGCAACGTGTGGTTTCGAACTACGGCACTCGCGTTTTTCCCGGACGGCCGGATGGTGGTGTGCACTCACGGCGGCGATGTGTGGATCGTCTCCGGCATCGACGCCGGCTTGGCCAAGCTGCAATGGCGACGGTTCGCCGCCGGGTTGTACGAGCCGTTTGGCCTGCAGGTGATCGACAACAAGATCTACGTCACCTGCAAGGACCGCCTCACGCGACTGCACGATATGAACAACAACGGGGAGGCGGATTTTTATGAGAGCTTCAGTGCCGACACCGACGTGTCCACCTTTTTTCACGCGTACAATTTTGACCTGCAACGCGACTCTAAAGGCAATCTCTACTACGTCAAAGCCGGGCAATACACCTCGCACGCCCTACCCGGTGCGGTCATCAAGGTTTCAGCCAACGGCAAAAAACGCACTGTCCACAGCACCGGCTTCCGCACGCCGAATGGCATGGGCATCCTGCCCAACAACCGGTTGACCGTGAGCGACAATCAGGGTAGTTGGATGCCGGCCTCCAAAGTGAGTCTGCTCAAACAGGGCGGTTTTTACGGCTACGTGCAAACGCACGCTCACGGGAAACGGTTTTGGGCACCGGACGGCGGCCGGATCGATCACAAAAAAGTCGTCCCGCCAACGACGTTCGACCAGCCGATCATCTGGATGCCGCAGCATTTCGACAACTCCTCCGGCGGACAACTATGGATCGATGACCAACGCTGGGGCCCGCTCTCAGGACGACTGCTCCACACCAGCTTCGGCAAAGGCTGGCTGTACTACATGATGCTGCAGGAAGTCGATGGCCAGGACCAGGCGGCAATTGTGAAATTGAAAATCGACGCCCTCACCGGCATCCACCGCGCCCGCGTGAATCCGAAGGACGGACAGGTCTATGCGGTTGGCCTAAACGGCTGGAACGGAAACGGGCGACGAGGCCTGTCGCAGGGCCACGTCCACCGGTTCCGCTACACTGGCAAGCACTCCAATCTTCTGCTCAACACCACTGTGCTGAATTTCGGTATCGAGCTGAAATTCAACTTCAAACTCGACCCCACCACCGCAACCGACCCGGCCAACTACCGCCTGCTGCAGTGGAATTACAAGTGGTCCCACGGTTACGGCTCCAAACAGTACGCCCCCAAGACCGGCGAGGTCGGACAGGAACAGGTGACCATTCAGGCCGTGCAACTCGCGGACAACGGCGAATCGGTCTTCCTGAAAATCCCGGATATCGCACCGGTGAACCAGATGGAATTCAACCTGACGCTCAAGGCCGCAGACGGGAGCGATTTCAACGAGCAAGTCTACCTCACCATCAACAAAGTCCCGGGCAAAGAATTGGCCGCAAAAGTGAAATGATCAGTTGCAACAAAACTGACCTGTTTTGAATTTTGGCACACAAAAACCGCAGAGATTTAACGATTCTCCCGATCAGGCAGTTCGATTTCCAAATACCTTCCCCAGGCTCGATACTCCTTCCAAATCTGTTCGGTACCCTTGAACGGCTTGACCACCACACGGGCCCGGTAGCTGTAGCGTTTGCCCACCTCGGGGTCACGAATGACATATTGCCAGTCCCAAGCTGGACTGTGCGGGTCAGGATCACCCGCTTCGTTCTTAATGAAATTCCACATCGCAAAACGGATCGGCTCGGTTTGGTCGAATAAAACCAGATATAGCAACCGGTCATCAGTCGTATTCAGATCATGATCGCCATCCACAATTCCATAGTAAAATGGGGTGATAAATTTCTTCCCGGGATTCTCGATCAAGTTAAGCGTCTGTGCCCCTTTTTCGTAAGGCAAGTCTTTCGTATTCAAGTGAGATACGGTGCCAACCTCGAATATTTTCCCTTTCCCCTCTCCGAACGTGACCCAGCCCGTGCGAGCGCCCTCCTTTCCCCAAAAGTGAATCCTTCGGTCAATCGTTCGGTTCATGTACGACGCCCACATCATCGCGACGTATCCCTGCGAATAAAAATCTTTCGTTGGTGAACACTCGAAGGCCAGATCGATACAACCCACATTCGACAAGTCGTATAGCATCCGGGCTTCCATACCCCACTTGGATCCCTCGCTTGGCCAGCGGATTTGTATTCGACCGTCACCCAACTTTTTCAGCTCACACGGGTCGCGTCGCGGGGTAAACATGGATATTCCACGCTGCTCTTTTGCTCCGTTGAAAATGTGTTCGAAGTTGATCCCGACCGCATCATCACGAAACAGGTTCGCACCGGGATGGGTTTTTAATAATAGCGGAGTGAATCCGCTGCCCTGTCGAGACTTGTTGGAAAGGTTGTCGTGAATCATCCCCTGAAAACTCGGGCCGGAAACATTCAGACTCGTCTGGCCCATCGCCTCCCCCAACGACCAGCTAAACACAAAAAACCAAACCGGAAAAAACCCAGCGAGCCGACCACTCATCAAATATATCGAGTTCAACATCGGAAGGAGACTTACCGCAGGTTTGTAAAAATGGTGGAGCTAAGCGGAGTCGAACCGCTGACCTTCTCATTACGAACGAGACGCTCTACCAACTGAGCTATCGCCCCATAAACATTGACCATTATGGGTTTCGAACAGTAGCATTATACCCTAAACGGTCCAAATTGCGGTCCAAATTAGAAAAAGCTAAAAATGAACAGCGCAAGAGACAGAAAAATTAGAGCCAACAACAAGGTTGAGCAACTAATAAA
>WTHH01000406.1 GCA_011523195.1 Verrucomicrobiales bacterium | reverse complement strand
AAAGCCCCGATAGTCGGCGAGCACTGTGGTCACGATATTCGGGACGCGGGCGTCCCTGATCGTGTTCTCGATGTAGTACGGAGCAACGGTTGAGTTGACCGGGGATTGTGGGTCGCCCCAGGCCGGAAAATCGTGCAGGGCACTCAGCAGAAATGCGCCGGTGGCAACAGCGACGGCCCCGGCAAATAATTTAAAGCCAACACGGGGCTTCCTTGGCTTGGCGGAGGCGCCGGTGTTGTAAATAGTGGCAACGATAAAAACCGTGCTCACACCGGCACCCACGGCCGCCTCGGTGAACGCCACGTCCACCGCGCCCATCGCGGTCCAGATGAGGCACATCAAAAAACTGTACGCACCGAACACAATCGCGGCGCTCATCAGGTTTTGCATCGACAGCGCAGTGACGCCAAATAGGACCACGGCGATCAGGAACAGCGTGTCGTACTGCCAAATGGGCAACTCGGCCATTATTTGTCGCCTCCCTTCTTTTTCCACGGCTTGGCCCCGGCACGTTCACCGACATCCATCATGGCGTGGGTGGCGGTCGGGCTGCCGATGAATACAAAGTTGATGATCAACAGGATTTTCAGGCCAAGCAGCCAACTCATTTCTCCCTGGCTGGCCACTGCAAAAATGCAGCCGGCCAGGATCAACACAGTTGAGAGCGTATCACCTTTTCCTGCGGCGTGCATCCGTGTGTAAAAATCAGGGAACCGCAGAAGCCCGATTGAGGTTCCCAAAAAGAAAACCAGCCCCACTACAATGAGAATATAGGCGATATACTCCATCAGGACGGTTGCCCTTTCTGCTCAAGGCATCGCCGGTGTTGGTAGTAGCGGGAGGCGGCAATGGAGACAATAAAGTTGAGCAGCCCATAACCAAGCGCGATGTCCACGAACATTTCCAGTTGCCCAAAAATGATGCCCGAAAACAGCAGCAGTACTATTGACTTGGTGCCGATCACGTTCACGGCGACTAGACGATCGATCACTGTCGGCCCCTTGATGACCCGAACCAGCACGAGCAACATCAGACCGATCAGGACGACGCCTGCAATGGTGATGAACGAGTTCAACTTTCCCTTTCGAATACTTTGATGATGCGGCGTTCCATCTCGTCGGATTCACCGGGAAGCCCCGAGGCCGCCTTTTCCGTCAGGGCATGCACTAGAAATTTTTGTCCCTCCACCCGAACGGTGACTGTCCCCGGGGTCAGCGTGATGGAGTTGGCGAGCACGAACTTGGAAATCTCCTCGTTCACGTCCGTGTTGAATCGAACCATCTTCGGCGAAATAAGATCGTGCATCCGGGGCGAAAGCGAAACCTTGAGGACGTGGATGTTCGACAGGACGATCTGCCAAAACAACCAGCAGGCGTAGGGGATGAATCGTATCCCCTGGCGGATGCAGTTGCCGATCGAGAGGTGCTCGTTGGGGAACAGCAAATCCTTGCACCACCACGCCACCATCGCCGCGCAGAGCACACCCATCCCGATGTACGACGCATCATACTTGCCGGACAGGATCAACCACGGCAGGAACAGGATAATGAATGAACTGGCGAACTTCATTTTTGTGCCCGAACTTTTGTCTCAGTTCGAGTATTACGGCGGTAGATTACGCGCTCAAAGTGGGTGCTTCAAGGAATTTGCCCCGCCGCTATTTGCCGATGCAAAATGTGCTGAAAATCGAGTCGAGCAAATCTTCCGTGGTCGTTTTGCCCACAATCTCGCCGATGGCGTTGGCGGCGATTCGCAAGTCCACCGCCACGAGGTCGAGCACCGCACCCTCCCGCAGTTGGCCAAGCGCCGCCTGCAGCGAGGCCTTGGCGCGGTTGAGCGCCTCCTGATGCCGGGAGTTTACCATCACCTCGAGCATCTCCGTGGTGATCTCGCCGTCCCAGACTGAGGCGCGGATGGCGTCCTTCAAAGCCTCAATCCCGTCGCGGTTTAGGCAGCTAACCGGCACAGACTGGCAGCCGTGCATGTTCGCTTGGCCAAGCTGCGATGGCAGGTCGCTTTTGTTCAGGACCACGATGCAATTGCGATCAGCCAAATCGGCTAGTCGCGCCTCCGCATCCGGGTCGGGCGGCTCAGAGGCATCGAGCACATGCAGCACGAGGTCCGCTTGGCCAAGCGAGGCGCGACTGCGGCGCACTCCCTCCTGCTCGACCACGTCCTCGGTTTCCTGCAGCCCGGCCGTGTCAACAAACACGACGGGGATTCCGCGAATTTGCGCCTCCTCTGAAATCGTGTCGCGTGTCGTTCCGGCGATGTCAGATACGATGGCACGGTCGTGGCCAAGCAATTGGTTCAACAAACTCGACTTGCCGGCGTTCGGCCGGCCGACGATCGCCACCCGGATACCCTTCCGGACAAGTTGCCCCTCGTTTGCCGTGGCAAGCAGTTGATCGATAAATGCCTCCGTAGACTCGAGTCGTTTTAGCAGACCGTCCATCGTGTCCGGCTCGATGTCCTCGTCGGGGAAATCGATGTGCGCCTCGACATGCGCCAGCACGTGCATGGTGTCGTCGCGCAGTTGGTTGATCCGTTGCGACAACTTTCCTGCCAGTTGTTCGTTGGCGGCATTCAGGGCGAGGTCAGTGCGGGCGTGGATCAGGTCTGCGACCGCCTCGGCTTGCGCGAGGTCAATTCGCCCATGGAGGAATGCGCGCTTGGTGAATTCCCCCGGCAGGGCCAACCGGGCTCCAGCATTGAGCACCGCATCGAGCACGGCCCGCGTGGACTGCATGCCTCCGTGGCAGTTGATCTCAACGATGTCCTCACGGGTAAACGTCGCCGGGGCGCGCATAACGGATACCATCACCTCGTCGATCCGCTGCGAGCCGTGCACGATGTGGCCGTAGTGGATCGTGTGCGAATTTGCCTTGGCCAGGTGATCGTCTGTTCCATTCGGCGGCCGAAACACGGCGTCCCCAACCGTCACGGCGTTTTCGCCGGAGACGCGAATAATCGCGAGTCCTCCCTGGCCAAGAGGAGTGGCGATGGCGGCGATGGTGTCGTCGAGCATGGCAATCCGCTACCGGAGACATCCGCCCTTTTGTATCTCAGCGTGGCGACCCTCGAGAAACAGCCGAGCTTTCTCGTAGCTTTTCTTGTGCAGATAATGAAGCAACTCGCCGTCGGTGTCGCCCGGCAGTTGGGCGGTCAACTCGTCGAGCCGGGTGAAGTGCGCCATCAGGTCCGGCTTTGGCTCCTCGTTGACTGCAGCCACCGTGGCTTCGAATTCCCGAAGTGCCTGTAGCAGGTTTTCTCCTGTCGTCATGCGGCGATTGTGCCTGTGCGACTTGGGTAAACCAAGCTTGGTGTGGGATTGTGCCGGTGGCTTTGTTAGGGTGAGCGCATGCACGGGTTTCGTCGTGTCATCGTGAGCGGGTGGATTCTTTTGCTGCTCCCCATAGTTGGGGCAGTGGCGGCGGAGGGGCTTTCGCGAACGCAGTTCAACTTCAAGACACCGTCGCCGGTTGCGTATGAGGTCACGCCCTTGGCCAAGCGAGCGGAGGGGCCTCGTTGGCTGCAGGCTCATGAGCGGGATCGACCCGGGGTGCGGGTAGAGTTCGGTTCACAGATCATCCTGCGCTTGGCCAAGGGGCAGGCACTTGGCCAGGCGACCGCCGGCCTTGGGCTGGAATTCGTACAGGAGTTTGCCCCGCAATTGTTCATCCTCGAGGCTCGTTCTGTCTGGAATGCATTGGTCGCAGCCGAGACGATTGGCCTGCGCGACGGGGTGCAGGTGAGCCACCCTGTTCGGCGGCGGCCAATGCAAAAAATGACGCGCTTGGCCAAGCGGCCGAATGACCCATTGTTTCCTCTGCAGTGGACGCTTGAGAATCGGGACGCCGAAACTGGAGCCATCCTCGGCCCGGAATTCAACATCCGTGAAGCGTGGGCAACGGCCACTGGCAAGGGGATCGTGATCGGCTTCGCCGATGACGGGGTGGAACTGACACATACGGATTTTCAGGGGCAGGGCGCCGAGGATCTGCACTATAATTTTACAATTGAACAGCCGAAGGGTGAACCGCTCAACACGAGGCAGAATCACGGCACAGTGGTCGCCGGCTTGGCTGTGGCAACGATCAACAACGGAAAGGGAATTGCCGGAGTCTCGCCGGGAGCGCGGTTTGCCAGCCAGGTCGTATGGGATGCCGGCGACAGCTTTGGTACGGAACTCGAGGTGGCCAACATGTTCAAGCACCGTGTGGACGCCATCCACGTGCAAAACCATAGCTGGGGCTCAAGCTCGATTGAGCAGTTGGATGTGCCTGAGATCGAGGCGGTGGCAATCGATGAGGCAATCGAAAACGGCCGCGATGGCAAAGGCGTGATCATGGTCCGAGTGACCGGCAACAACCGCAGCAGCGACTGGAGCGCTGGCGATGACGGCTACTCGAACGATCCTCGGGTGGTAACCGTCGGGGCTGTTGGGGCCGATGGTCGTGTTGCCGGTTTCAGCAACGCCGGCGCCTGTGTGCTGTGTGCCGGGTTGATCGGTGAGACGGGCGGGGACCATCCGGTCTACTCCACCGATCGCATGGGTTCAGTGGGGTGGAACCGCAAGTCAAACAACGACGACCCGGAGGTCGGCAGCTACATTGCGATCGACCGCGGCGGCAACTCGTACTCGGTGCCGCAGATTGCCGGCATCGTGGCGTTGATGCTCGAGGCAAACCCAGAACTGACGTACCGCGATGTGCAACAGGTTTTGATCCACGCATCGCGGCACTACGATTTTGAGGATCCCTTTCTCGCGCCGAATGCGGCCGGCTATTGGTTCAGCATCAACACCGGATTTGGAGTGCCGGATGCCGGCTCATCAGTTCGCTTAGCCAAGCACTGGACAAACGCCGAATCGTTGGTCGAGAAAACCTACAAGGAGGAGTCGCTCAACAACGTGCCGGACGATGGCCTGCTCGTGCAGACCATCCTTGGCGGGGCCGTGAACACCTTCCGCGCGAGTCCAGGCAACGGGTTGGTGCCGGACGATCCCATCGAGGCACTGCCGCTCATCGACGTCGGCAAGGCGTTGAAACCGATCGTGACGAATCTCAGCGGCGCGGGGGCGTTGATCCAGCGTGGCGGTGCATTTTTCTCCGAGAAAGTGCGGCACGCGGCAGACGCCGGGGCGGTGTTCGCGGTGATTTACAATCACACCGGCGGTGACGAGCGATTCATCCTCGGCGACATGAATTCCGTCCCCATCCCGGCGGTTTTCATCACGCAAAACGACGGTGAAAAAATCCGCACCATCATGGCCAACACCGCCGAGGAGCGGGTGAAGGTCAAGTTGGCGCTGGAGCAGACCGGCGCGGTGATCAACGTGCCGGACTCGCTGCTGTGCGAACAGGTCGGCGTCCGGGTGGACATGAAGCACCCAATTCGCGGCGACATCCGGCTGACGGTCAAGTCGCCCTCCGGCACTCGTAGCGTGCTGCAGGCCAATGTGCCGAGCGACAGCGATTGGCGGTCGGATTGGGTGTTTTGGTCGAACCAGTTTTTTTACGAGCCAGCCAAGGGAGACTGGACGATCGCCGTCACGGACATGGCCGAGTCGTTCACCGGCGTGCTTAGTTCGATCGAGTTGACTGTTCGCGGCACCGCCTTGACTGACACGGACAACGACGGCCTCGACGACGAATGGGAACAGGCCAATTTCGGCTCACTCGACGAAGGGCGACTCGACGATCCCGACCGGGACGGCTGGCCCAATTCGCGCGAGCAGGCGATGCACACGAACCCGGCCTTGTTTGATCGGGAATTCGACGTTCGATTGCGATCGTTGGTTGACGGGCGGTTGCGGTTCAGTTGGCCTGCATGGCACGGCTTCCGGTTTCACGTCCAGTCAGCCGCCGCTGTCGATGGCGGATGGACTGACCGGGCGCTCATTGAGCCGGGGCAGTACGAGAGCGTTTGGGTTGCCGAACCGCAGTCGGGAAGCGATCGATTTTTCCGGGTCAAAGCGGAACTCAAGCCATGAGCCGACGGTCGATTTCATCCGGGGCGAAATGGGAATCGGAGTTGGGCTACAGC
>WTHH01000559.1 GCA_011523195.1 Verrucomicrobiales bacterium | reverse complement strand
GGTGAAACCGACCGGGCGGGCAAACTCGGAGGCGATTGGCAAATGGACCGAAGCCCAGCTTTGCCAAGCGCTGTCTGACTGGGAACTGCAGTTCCGCGCCAAGCCAAGGGTGGTCGACGACATCGACCTCACCAGAGACGACATCGAAAACAGCAACCTCATCCTGTGGGGGGACGCCGGCAGTAACCTGTTAATCGAACGGATCATCGACCAACTGCCGCTCAACTGGACAAGTGACACGCTGGCGCTTGGCAAAGCAGAGGCCGGAGCCGGTACACACGTGCCTGTTTTGATTTTCCCGAACCCGCTCAATCCCAACCGCTACGTCGTGCTGAACTCCGGGTTCACGTTCAGCCGGTTTGGGCACATGAGCAACGCCACACAAACTCCGAAGCTGCCGGACTGGGCGTTGGTGGATATCACCAAACCGTACAACGCCGGTGACCCCGACTGCATCGCGGCCGCCGGTTTCTTCAACGAACGCTGGCAGCCAAAATCGGTCGATTAACCCGACGCACGGGTTGCCTCCAGCGACATCGGCTGCCACCCTTTGCGCCATGCCAATTCGATTTATTTTTTACACCGTCCTGAGTCTCGCGACCGCCCTGCCTTTGGCTAAGGCCGAGCCGGCAAAGCCAAGCGGAAGCATCTCCATCCTGCCGTCCACCTCACGGCTGGAGACTTTGTGGGAGCAGGGTGAATTCACCGAGGGCGTCGCCATTGCCCCGGATGGGCAGATTTATTTTAGCGACATCCCGAGTAGTGAGGCGAAGTCCGGGCAGATTCTGAAGTTCGATCCGAAGAGCGGAAAAACGACCGTCTTCACTGCGGCGTCGGAGAAAAGTAACGGCCTGATGTTCGACCGCGACGGCCGGTTGATCGCCTGTTGCGGCGCCAACAATGGCCGCATGGCTCTCAGCGAATTTTTGCCGGACGGCAAACTCCGCGCGCTCTCCGGGATGTTCGACGGCAAACGCTACCTTGCACCCAACGACCTTGTTATCCTTCCGAACGGGTTGATTTATTTCAGCGACCCACGCTACATCGGCAATGAAAAAGAGGAGCAAAGCCAGATGGCCGTGTACCGTTACGATCCGTTTTCGGGCGAAGTGACTCGCGTGATCGGCGAAGATCAAATCGAGAAACCCAACGGCTTGGCACTCTCGCCGGACGGCAAAACGCTGTACGTCGCCGAAACCAACAACGGCTCAACCGGCGGCCCCAACACGCCAAAAAATGCGAAAATGGGCCGCATGACCCTCAACGCCTTTCCCATCCGTAGAGACGGCAGCCTCGGCACGAAAAAAGTGCTCGTTGATTTTGGCGATCAGGCCGGCATCGATGGCTTGACGATCGACACCATGGGAAACATTTACGCGGCCGTCCGCTCGGCCAAGCGGTTTGGCATCGCCGCCTACACGCCAGGAGGAAAAGAGATCGCCTTCATCCCCACCGAGACTCTGCCAACCAACTGCTGCTTCGGTGTTGGGGCGGAAGCCAACACGCTGTACATCACGGCCGGCATCGGGCTGTACCGGATCGAAATGAACGTCGCCGGTTTTCACCCAGCCACGGCCCCCTTGGCCCAGCGCAGTGACAGAGGCTGGGTTTCGTTGTTCGACGGCAATACCGCCAACGGCTGGACACCGCGCGGCGAGGTGGAATTCCTCAAGGCCGTCAATGGCGAATTGCATTTGTACTCTAAGAAAAACGTCTGGGTGGTGTCCGACGCGCAGGCGACCGATTTCGAGGCGCAACTCGAGGTGAAACTGCCGGCGAAATCCGAGAGCAAGGGTGATCACTTCAACTCCGGCCTCGGCTTCCGGTTGATCGGTGAAAAGGGGAAACCGAAGGGCTACCAATGCGAGATCGAGCGTGCCGCAGCCGGAAAAAACGGCGGCGTGTACGGGATCGGTTTCGGCGGCTGGCTCCACCCGAAAGGCCCGGAGCAAACGGCAAAACTCAAGGCAGCCACCAAGGGACTGTTCAATGACGACAACTGGAACAAGGTCCACGTCCGAGTGGTGGGCGACCGCGCCCAAACCTGGGTCAACGGCCAAATGGTTTCAGACATCCGGGGCATTAAGGCGCATCGTGGTCGACTTGGCATCCAGCACCACGGCTCCGGCGGCACGGTAAAATTCCGCAGCCTACGCTTCCGCCCCATAGGCAGCCGAAAATAAGCGCAAATAACTTCCCAGCGCTTGGCCAAGCGGGTAGGTTCCCGGCAACCGAACGCATGAAAAAATCTGTACTGTTTTTTTCGCTGGCCGTTGGCTTGGTTTCTTCTCAGGCCGCCAACGGGTTGTGGACCAATCCTGAAGATCCGACCCTGCCGATCGATTTCAAGATCCAAGGCGAGTACGTCGGCAAGACTTCCGGCGGCAAAAAACTCGGCGCGCAAATCATCGCGCTGGACAAGGGCCAATTTCAGGCCGTGCTCCTGCCGGGCGGCCTGCCTGGGGCCGGTTGGGACGGCAAAAACAAGTCGCTCCTTGCCGGGGCCTTGGACGGCAAGATCGCCAGGTTTTCCGAGGCCAAGGGCAGCCGCAAATATCTGGCCAAGGGTGCGAATGAGTTCAGTGCAACCCGGCAATTCCCACCCGCCGGACATCACGCCGCTGAACTGGTCGCTACCGGCAAAGTAATCGAAGGCAAGTACAACGGCGGCGACTCCTTTCGCTTGGAGCGGATCGTTCGCAAGGCCAAGTCGCTTGGCAGGAAGGCTCCCAAAAAGGCGGTCTTGTTGTTCGACGGCAGCAACAAGGACGAGTGGACTGGCGGTCGTGTGGATGCCAAAACCAAGCTGCTCAACACCGACGGCAAGGACATCAAAACCAATCGCAAATTCAGCAACTACCGGATGCACGTCGAGTTCATGCTCCCATACAAGCCGGCCGGTCGCGGTCAGGGTCGAGGCAACAGCGGATTTTATCAGGTGGACCACTACGAGGTGCAAATTCTCGACTCGTTCGGCTTGGAAGGGCTGAACAATGAGTGTGGCGGTGTCTACAGCAAAAAAGGCAGCGACGTGAACGCCTGTCTTCCGCCGTTGCAGTGGCAGACTTACGACGTAAACTTCACCAACGCCGTGGTTAAGGATGGCAAGAAGGTAAAAAACGCCCGCATGACGATGCGCCTCAACGGCATCGTCATCCACGACAACATCGAGATCAACGGCAAGACCGGTGGCAGCCGAAAGGACCCGGAGGGCACGCCCGGCCCGATCAAACTGCAGGGCCACAACAACCCGCTGCAGTTTCGCAACGTCTGGATCGTCGAGAAATAACACCCCTTGCCCCGCGGTTGATGCGACGCATTGCCAAAGCCTTTCTTCCCGCAGCCGGTTTTCTTGCCGCGACGGGAAACGTGGCGGCGGATGAGGGCATCGAGTTTTTTGAAAAGAAAATCCGGCCGGTCCTCATTGAGCACTGCTACAAGTGCCACTCGGCCGATGCGGAGCAGAAGGGCAAACTCAAGGGCAAGCTGCGGCTCGACCTGCGCGAGGCAATCCGCGGTCGCGGCGAGTCCGGCTTGGCCGCGGTCGTCCCCGGCAAGCCGGACCAGAGCAATCTATACCGGGCGATCACCTACCTCGACCCCGAGCTGGTGATGCCGCCCAAGACGCGTCTGGCCAAGGGGGTCGTCGCCGACTTCAAGCAGTGGATCGAGATGGGTGCACCCGACCCGCGCGAAGGGCGCTTGGCCAAGACCGAGGCCAAGCAGATCGACTTTGCCGAGGCACGCAAGTTTTGGGCTTTCCGCAGGCCAGGCGAGCCGACACTCCCCTCGGTGCAGGCCAGCGCTTGGCCAAGGGAGGATCTCGACTTTTTCATTCTAGCCCGGCTTGAGTCCAATCAACTCCAGCCCGTACCGGCCGCAGCCAAGCGCACTCTCATTCGCCGGGCCACCTACGACCTGACCGGCCTTCCGCCGACGATGGAGGAGATTGCCGAGTTCCTCGATGACGAATCGCCGGATGCATTCCGCAGGGTCGTCGACCGGCTTCTGGCCTCGCCGCATTACGGTGAAAAATGGGGACGCCACTGGCTCGACGTCGCCCGCTATGCCGACAGCAACGGCCTCGACGAAAACCTCGCGTATGTCAACGCGTTCCGATACCGCAACTACGTCATCAACGCGTTAAACGAGGACAAGCCTTATGATCAGTTTGTCCGGGAACAAATCGCCGGCGACCTGCTGAAGCCGTCCGGTGACGAGCCGGAAACGGCACGGCACGCGCGTCACATTGCCACCGGATTCCTCAGCGTCGGGGCCAAGATGCTCGTCGAGGATGACGGGCGGAAGATGGAGATGGACATCATCGACGAACAGCTCGACACGCTGGGCCGCGCCTTCATGGGCATGACGCTTGGATGCGCCCGCTGCCACGACCACAAATTTGATCCCATCCCCACGAGCGACTATTACGCGCTGGCCGGCATCCTCAAGAGCACACACACGATGGACAACCACAAGGTGGTTGCGCAGTGGCACGAAATCGAGGTTGGCACCGCCGCGCTTCGCGCAAAACAGGCCGAGGTCGACAAGGCAGCTCGCGAACAAAAGAAGGCGATCGAACAATACAAAAACGAGGCATCAAGTGGCGCCATCAAACAGGCCCGCAGCCTCGCAGCGGATTATCTAATCCAGGCGATCATTCAGTTACGCGCGATCAACCGAATCAAGCACGCCATCGCGCAGGCCGGTGGCAGTTCGGAATTCGTGCTGATCGAGGCGGAGACGTTCAACCGCGGCAACGGACTCCGCTCCAACGAAAACTACGGGGAAGGAATCGGCATCTTGATCAGCAACGGGCCGACCGAAGTGGAGTACGACTTAACCGTTGCCAAAGCGGGTAACTACGACCTGCACATCCGATATGCCGCGCAGATGGCCCGCCCGGGCAAGCTGAGAGTCAACGGAGATTTGATCAACGAAAAAGCCACCGGCAGCGTTACCGGCACGTGGTTCCCCGACTCACAAGCTTGGCACCTAGAGGGTACCTTCCCGCTCAACGCCGGGAAAAACGTCATCAAATTTTCTTGGCCCACCCCGACGCCGCACATCGACAAGTTGCTGTTCATGCCGGCCGACAAACCGGTCCACGGTGAAGCCTTCAAAACAGACCACCTACACGCAGCGTTCAGCAATCAGTGGGCAGAATCCTTAAAACAGGCCGCGAAGGATGCCAAGTCACCGCTCAAAGAATGGCGCGTGTTTCTCGATGATCCGCTCAAGCCGATCGACAAGGCCGCAATCGAGGCCATTCGCGATCGGTTCGCCAAAGCTGCTACGGGCGACCCACTGCACGAACTACTTCACAAAAAAGACGGCCTGTTCAAGATACCAAAGGAGGTCAATAAACTTTTTGCCAAGGCGGATCAGGACAAATTGAAACAGCTTCAAGCCAAGCTCGGTGAGATCGAGAAAACCCGCCCCGCGACGCCAAAAGCGATGGCCGTCCGCGAGGGCAAGGTACAGGATCTGAAGGTTCACCTGCGCGGCGACTACATGACTCAGGGCGAGTTGGCACCGCGCGGTTATCTTCAGGTGATCGCCAACAAAAACGCGTCGGCCCCGCCAAAGGACGGCAGCGGTCGCGCCGGGTTCGCCAAGTGGCTGACCGGTGATAATCCGCTCACCGCCCGGGTGATGGCCAATCGGATTTGGCTCTGGCATTTCGGGCAGGGCATCGTCCGCACGCCGAACAACTTCGGCACGCTTGGCCTCCGCCCCACGCACCCGGAACTGCTCGACTGGCTCGCGCTGCGATTCGTCGAGAGCGGCTGGTCGATCAAGCAGATGCACCGTATCATAATGAACTCCGCCGCCTACCGGATGAGCACCCAGTTCAGCGAGCAGGCCTACGAGATGGATCCCGACAACGAACTGTGGTGGCGGTTCAATCGCCGCCGACTCCAAGCCGAGGAGGTGCGCGACTCCCTGCTCTTGGCCAGCGACTCAATCGAGTGGGGCATGAAGGATCAATTGATGGGTTATAATCCCCGCCAGTACGTTTCGCAAAACGACCACCCGTACTTTTTTGGTTCGAGCCGAACAGTCTATCTGC
>WTHH01000014.1 GCA_011523195.1 Verrucomicrobiales bacterium | reverse complement strand
AGTTCCATGGCGCGCGACGGGTTTTCCGGGACGAGCGGCTCGATGCCGTACCAAATCAGCTTTGGCAGGTTGTGGTCATCCGCATCCGCGGCATGGGTGACGAGGCCGGCGGCGATGTCCCAGCGCTTGTCGAGCGACATGCGCTGCATCGCGGAGGCGAGGTAAAGCCGCACCACCGGCGAGGCATCCTTCGCAGCCATATTGGCGAATTTTTTCAGCGCGCGATTGGAAGGGTTCTTGTCCTCGCAGAGGAATTGAATCGTCCACGCGCGAATGTGTTCGTCCTTGTCGTTCAGGTTTTTGATGTTGTCCGACTCGCTCAACCCGCCGATGACGTGCAGCGCCCAGAGCGCGCGAAGTCGGTGGTCGGCATTTTTGTTTTTGCGGAACATCTGCTCAAGCGCACGGGGCGTGCCCTTGGCCAATTTGCCGTTGATTGCGCGGCCCTGCAGGACGACGCGCGCGCGGCGGGCGTGCCAGGCGCTGGAGTTGGTCTGGTACTCGACAAGCCGGGCGTCACTGAGTTTTTCGACATCGTCGTAGCGGCCTTCCCAGTCCTTGGCCAAGCTCTGCTTGGGCGCGAGTCGAAAAATGCGCCCGGTGTGTTTCTGAAGCACGGCGTTGCCGCAGATGTCGCCGTCATGCCAGTCGAGAACGAACACATTGCCGGCCGGGCCGATCTCCATGCTAAAGCCAATCCACTGCTCGTTGTTCGCGTGCATGAAATCCTTATGATGATTGCCCACATAACCTGAGCCTGTCGGAACAAGTTCATCAGTAAGCACTGCATGCTCGTGGATATTGGCCATGAAAAGCTTGCCCTGATACTCTTCAGGGTATGCATCAGACAAATAGACCCGGGCTCCACCGTGAGCTGAACGATGCCGATGATTTGCGATCGTGCGAATGTCGCTGTAAACGTAAGGATTGAAGTGGCGACCGGCTTGGCGATGGTATACACCGCCAGGAATGACATGCCACAAATGAGGAATGACGCATGCAGTAATAAGCAATTGCCCTTTAGCATCGTAGTCGATTCCCCAAGGGTTACTGAAGCCGTGTGCGACGATCTCAAACACATCCTTGGTCGGGTGATAACGCCAAACACCGCCGTTGATCGGCTGGCCTTCGCCCTCAAACTCGACCGACTTGGGATACGGCTCGCCGTGCTTGAAAATCTTGCCTTCCCCCTTCGGCTTTCCAACCACCGACGGAGTGAACACTCCCTGGCAGCCGTAGATCCAGCCGTCCGGCCCCCAGTGCAAGCTGTTGAGAACCTCGTGCCGGTCGCGGATGCCCCAGCCGGTCAGGCGCACCTCGATATCATCAACATCGGCCTTGTCGTCCTTATTTCGATCCGGGACGAATAGTAGATTCGGCGGCGCGCCGAGCCACAAACCGTCGAGCCCCACCGCCACGGCAGACGGAAACGGAATGCCCTCGAGAAACACCGAGCGCTTGTCGGCCACGCCGTCGCGGTCGGTATCCTCCAGAATCAGGATGCGACTGTCGCCCGAGGCGGAGAAGCCGCGGCCGCGCGTTTCGTAGTCACGGTTTTCGGCCACCCACATGCGGCCCTTGTCGTCCCAGCAAAACGCCATCGGCTGGGTGATCATCGGCTCGTTGGCCCATGAATTCACTGTGAAGCCGTCCTCGATGGTCGAGTTGTCGACCGCCTCCTGTGGGGTGAGAAATTTGGCATCACGACCGGCGCGCTTGGCCAGTTGCCAAAGTGCGTATGTGCCTCGCTGGCCAGTATAGGCTTTCCAGCGATCGGTCAAATCCTTGTCATTGAGTTTGCCGCCGTAGACCTGAATCTGGTGGCGAATGGTTTCAGTCTTGCCCTTGGCTATCTTCCAGTCACCCAACCGAGCACGCACCGGGCCGACACCGAGCTGGCCGTCGACCCGCCACGGCTGCGGGTAGCCACCGTTTTTCGGGTGATCAAAAATGGCGATGTGCCCCCAGTCATCTCGGCCGTCGATCTCCATCCCGACGTCGAGCCACATGGCGCGTTTGCCCTCCGCCCGGCGGTTGGTGTCGCGCGCGGCGTTGACCGCCTCGCCCTTGATGCCCTTCTTCCACGGCATGCGCACGAAGAGTCCGCCGTAGGGATACTTGCCGACCGTCACATCGGTCTGGCCGGTGCCCATCCACTCGAGGTTGAGCACGTGCCGGTCGTTCTCGGAAGTCATCGACCAGCGCTGCTTCTCGGTGAGTACCGCGTTGCCGTCGGCGTCGAGCAGATCGTAGACCGTCTCCCACTTCACCGACTCGCCTCTGGCCTCGAGTACCTTGACGTCCTTTCGCTTCCAGTAGTCGCCCTTCGGATTGTGAAAATAGTCGCGCCCGTTCACGCGGGTGAACCCCCAGTAGATGCCGGTCTGATGCTTGTGATGTCCGGGGCTATACTGGGTGAATACGCCCTTGCCATCCGGCCCGGTGATCTGGTGCAGGTACGGCCGATGATCGGAGGCGGCGTTCTGGGTGACCACCGGCTTGGCCAAGCCGTCGCGGTGAATGGTGATCGTGCCGGTCTTCTCGTCGAGCTTCGCCTCAAGCGAGTGGGCGGCAGTGGTTTGCACCAGGCCAAGCGCCACGAGCGGCAACACCAGTGATTTTGAAAAAACGAATTTCATGTCAGTACAGGCCAAGTGACAATCCGGCTGGGGGTTCTCGGGCGGCTCCGCACATGCTACCGACAGGTGGCCAAACAGCAATCAAAAATCAGAGGTATAACGTCGCGCTTGGCCGGGCGGGGGCCGAAAGAGGTCGCGTCCGCGCCCGGCAGCCGCGACACTCCGCCTAGAAACGTGATGAAACCGTTTTTCGGAGTCCTGTCCGCACTGATACTTGCCCTATGGGCCAACGTCGCGCTTGGCCAAGCGGACGAGACCCGGCTCGACCTAATCGGGATCAAGCCGGTCCCCGGCGACGCAACCCTGCAGTCTGTCTCCCTCCGCATCAGCGATGCCGGGAACGGCTCAGTGCTGGATGTCCAGGGTTCAAGCGATCTCAAGGCATGGGCTGCGCTTGGCCAAGTGACAGCCGGTGAAGGGCCGGTCGACTGGGAACACAATCTGCCCGTTGCCGCGGCGCCCTACTTTTTCCGGGTCAAAGTCAACGCCCCAGGTAATGTCCTGGCCGATGGGCTTTACGCGAAGATCACTACCAGCCTTGGAACGATGACGGCCCGGCTCGAATATGAAAAAGTGCCGATCATCGTTGCCAACTTTGTCGGCCTCGCGAAGGGCACCAAGTTTTACAACAAGGACAACACGAAGGAGCCGGTCGATCCCGAGGGCGAGCCGTACTACGACGGGCTGATTTTTCATCGCGTGATCAAGGACTTCATGATCCAGGGCGGCTGCCCTCTAGGCAACGGCACCGGCAACCCCAGCTACTGGCTGCCGGACCAGTTTCATCCCGACCTCAAGCACGACGGGCCGGGCGTCCTCTCTATGGCCAACTCCGGTGAGCATACGAACGGCAGCCAGTTTTTCATCACACACGCCGCGACGCCATGGCTGGATTTCAGCGACACCCGCGCCGGCAACCACTCGGTGTTCGGCAAGGTGGTCGAGGGGCTGGACGTGATCGACAAGATTGCCGGCGTTCGCACCGGCGAAGCCAACAAGCCGGTCGAGGAGGTGAGAATTGAGCGCATCGAAATCATCCGGCAGAGCGAAAAGGCCAAGGCGTTCAAGGCCACCGAGGAGGCCATCGACGAAATGCTGCGCGACAACGCGGCGAGGCAGATGACGGAGATTCAGAAGAAACTCAAAATCGAACCGACAGACTCCGGGTTGATTTACGAGGAACTCAAGGCCGGCGAAGGCGAACCGATCAAGGCGACCGACATCGTCACGTTTCACTTCATCGCGGAACTGGTAACTGAGGTGGGCGCGTTTGGCCGGATATTCGCGGACTCAGTCAACCCGCGCCCGGCGCCGCTCAGGCTCGCGGTAAGCGAGTTGGGCAAGGTACTCCCCGGCGTAGCGGAGGGAGTCAATCTCATGAAAAAGGACGGGCACGCTGTGCTCTACATGCCGCCGGAACTGGCATACGGCAAGGGGGGGCACTACAACGCGCGCGTCCCGGCGCACTCGGTCGTGATCATGGAAATCCTGATCAAAAACGTCGAGCCCGGTGACTGATCAGCGGATCAACCGCGCCCGATAAAATTCCTGTGGTGCCTTGGTGGTGTTGGAGTACTCAAGCACGCCGGCGCCGTCGATCAATTCCAGCTTCGGGCCGATTTCCCACTGCTTCAAGTCCGGGCTACGATCCAGCGTGAAGCGTTGCCCCGGAAATCCGCGGAACACGAATTGATTGTTGAACCCGCCGCCGTCCCCCGCCGAGCGATCCCAGCGGATCAGGATCGGCGTGCTGCGGGGCACAACCTGTTTGCGCAGGATGATTCCCTCAAGCCCCACACTAAGCAACTGACCTTCGCTTTCCAGCGCCCCATACAATGAAAGCCCGGTAATGACTCCCTTGGACTGCCAACTCTCAAGATCGGGACTGGCCAAGACTGTCCCATTGGCGCCCACCACGAACCACATGTCGTCCACGCGAGTCACGTCATTAAGCCACTGGCTGGTGCCGCTGTCCCGTCTGACCCACGTCTCGCCATCGGCGCTGGTGAGGATGGTGCCGGTCTGGCCCACGGCCACCAGTTGATCACCAATCGCGCGCACCCGGTAAATCCACTGCTCCGTGCCTGAGGTTTGCCGCTTCCACTCGGCCCCGTCCGGTGACGTCATGATCACGCCATGCTCGCCGACCGCCACGAATTGTTCCGCAAACGCCTCGACGCTGGTGAGGATGCCGGAGGTCGGCGCCTGGTATTTGGCCCACTTTTTGCCGTCCTTAGTGGTCAACACAGTACCCTTGCCACCGGTGACGACCCATGTGTCGTTGAGCACCGTTACACCCTGAAGGTCGTTCTCAGTCAGTGCCGGTTCGACGGCATTCCAAAAGATACCGAGCGTATTCACCCGATTGGTCACCGACTTACCCTGTTGGTTTTGAGTGACCACGTTGGTCCACGAATTGTGGCTCGTCATCAGATGGCCACGGTTACCGACAGAGACGAGCATGTTGGTGTTGCCGCCCACGCCGAGCAGGATGGCATCGGTCATCGATTCCGGCACGACCTCGATGTTCCACGCGGCGCCGTCGCGGCTGGTCAACACCGTGGCACGGTCGCCAACCGTCACCAGTAGGTCGTCCGCGCGGTTGATGTCCCATAGCCAGTTTCGCACCGAATCGTCGGCGCTGAACCAGTACAGGTACGCGTCGTCCTCCTCATCGCGGACACTGTCAACAAGCATCCCAGTCCGGCCACCGAGCAGGTATTTGTCATCCGTCTCCAGCGAGCAAAAGTAGGTCCAGTCCGGCGGCGGCGCGGGGTTGCTGCCCTCGTCCTTTTCCAGCACATCCACCCAGTACATGAAAAACCCAAGCACGCCCTTTCGCACGACGTTTTCTCCGGCAACGATGACTTCGTTCGCAGTACCAGTGACCGTGTTGAGATTCTTGTTCGTGCCGGAGCGCGCGGCCAGCCAGGAAAAACCGTCGTTGTAGCTTAATAACACTGTGCCAAGCTCGCCAACTGCCCAGAGTCGTTTGTTAACATAGGCCAGCGCGTTCAGGTCGCGGGTGGTTCGGCTTTGACGCTTGTTCCAGGACGAGCCGTTGTTGCTCGTGGCCACCAGTCCGTTCTCACCCACCACGACAAAGTATCGGCCGGTCCAGGCCACGGCGTGGATGTTGTTGTTGTAAAGAAACGAACGCTTGCTCCACGAACGGCCATCCGAGCTAGTGTAGATCGTGCCATCGTCCCCGGCGGCCACGATCGTTCGACTCGAGGCGGCCAGTGCGCGGAAAGTCTTGCTGGTCGCGGTGTTCAACTCCGCCGGTGCGAATGACTCTTCATCCCCGCTGTGCAGCAGCACGCCGTCGTCCCCGGCCACGATCGCCAGGTCCTTGAAAAAAGTCACCGCTCGCAGCGTGACGTCCGTGCCGCTCTCGCGCGGGAACCATTGCACGAGGTTTTGGCTTGTGTGGATCGAACCGTTTTCGCCGACTTGAATCGAGAAGTCGTCCCCCTTGGCGATA
>WTHH01000336.1 GCA_011523195.1 Verrucomicrobiales bacterium | reverse complement strand
GTTCCCAAGTCCCCAGCCTACTCGTGCTCGACCTGATGCTGCCGGGAATCAACGGACTCGAGATTTGCCGACTGCTCAAGCAGGATCCCAAGACTCGCGATGTGCCGATCCTCATGCTCACCGCGCGGGCGGCCGAGGAGGATCGCATCCGCGGGCTCGAACTGGGCGCACACGACTACGTCACCAAACCATTCAGCCCACGCGAGCTTGTGCTGCGGTTGAAAAATCTGCTGCGTCTCACCGAGGACAACCGCGACGGGGTGGAAGTCATTGAGACCGGCCCATTCCAACTGGACACCGTCCGGCATCAGGCGGTCGTCAACGGCGAGCCGGCAACCATCACCTCGACGGAGTTCAAGCTGCTCTGCCTGCTGACCGGCCGTGCCGGCGAGGTGCAAACCCGCGAGACTATGCTGCGTGACGTCTGGGGATACGCCCCCACCCTCGACACCCGCACGGTCGACACCACGATGCAGCGGCTTCGCGCTAAGCTTGGCCAGGCGGCCGCGCACCTCGAGACCGTTCGCGGGGTCGGCTACCGCTACGTCGAACCAGCATCATGAGCGGCTGGATCGTCTCCATCATTCTGCTTGGCTGTCTGGTTGGCCTGCATCTTTTTTGGCAAAACCGCTGCCGATCGATTGCGCTTGGCCAAGCGGAAGCCACCGGACGGGAGGCTGGCCTAGCCAAGGCGGTCGGCATGGCCGGGATGTTCGCAAACATGCCGGAGGGCGTCCTGGTCACTGATGCCGACGGCCGAATCGAGTTTGCAAACCAAGCGTTCTGCCGATTGTTCGACCTGCAGGAAAACCCCAGCGGAAAGACCGTGATGGAGGCCATCCGCATCCATCAGGCCAACGACCTGATCGAGCGGCTCAAGGTGGAGAGTAGCATCGAGCAAGAGGAGTTCATGCTGCCAGATCTCGAGCAACGATTCCTGCAGGCCAACGGCGTGGCGATCCGCGAGAAGGAAGGCGTTCATCGCGGCACAATCCTGATGTTCCACGACCTGACACGAATGAAGCGGCTGGAGAATCTGCGGCAGGAGTTTGTCGCCAACGTCAGCCACGAGTTGCGCACGCCACTCTCGATCATCAAGGGCTACGTCGAGACGCTGCTCGACGCCGAAGAGGATCCCGAGTCGATGAATCACCGTTTTCTCGCGAAGATCGAAAACAACTCGAACCGGCTGACTTTTTTGATCGAGGACATTCTCACCCTGTCGCGGCTCGAGTCAGGCGGGATCGGGCTGGAACTGCGGGACATCGATCTCGGACAACTGGTGGACAGTGTACTAGATAGTCTTCGCGAGATGGCCGGCAAAAAGGGGGTTCGACTGGAAAACCATGTCGGAGAAAAGTTGAGCCTGTTCGCCGACAGCCAACGCGTTTTTCAGGCACTGAATAACCTGATCGAAAATGGCATCAAGTACGGAGGCGAATGCGTCTGTGTCTCGGCAAAAAGCGACGGCAGCGAAATCGACTTGTGCGTCACCGACGATGGCCCCGGCATTCCCGCTGAGGCGTGCGAGCGTATTTTTGAACGCTTCTACCGGGTCGACAAAGCGCGCTCACGCGAGATGGGCGGCACCGGCCTTGGCCTCTCCATCGTCAAGCACGTCACCCAGCTTCACGGCGGCTCGGCCCGGGTCGAGAGTGCACCGGGCGAAGGTGCCAGTTTTCACCTCACCTTTCCCATCCCCGATAAGCCAGTCGTTACCGAGACCGGCTAACGCATCAACAACCCGGCCACGCTGGCGGTGAGGTAACAGGCCAAGAGGCCTCCGACCATCGCCCGCAGGCCCAGCTTGGCCAAGTCCGCCCGCCGCTCCGGCACCAGCGTGCTGATTCCCCCGATCTGGATCGCCACGCTGGCGAAGTTGGCAAACCCGCACAACGCAAACGTCGCAATCGTCACGGTTCGCTCACTAAGCGCGCCCTCCCCCGTGGTCATATTGGACAGGCTGAGGAAGCCCACGAACTCATTGAGCACCACCCGCTCGCCCAGCACCGTGCCCACCCGCAGGCATTCGTCGGCCGGTACACCCATCATGAAGGCGAACGGCACATTCAGCCAACCGACCGCCTCCTGAATAGTGATGGTCCAGTCCGTCCACGACAACGCCCAGGCCAGCAGAGAGTTGGCAAGGTACACCATCGCGATGAAGGCGATCAGCATTGCGATCACATTGATCGACAGGCGCATTCCGTCTGCCGCGCCCTGGCACAGGGCATCGATGCTGTTGGTGGCCGGGCTCCTCGGCAGTTCGCAGGCCTCGTTCGCCGTTGCACTTTTTTCCGTCTCGGGAAACATCAGTTTCGCAATCACCAACGTCCCGGGAGCACTCAGCAGCGACGCCGTCAACAGGTGACCCGTATCGATCCCGAGCGAGGCGTACGCCGCCGCCACTCCGCCGGCGATGGTCGCCATGCCGCCCACCATCAACGCCATCAACTCACTGCGCGTCATGCCGGCGAGGTAAGGCTTCACGATCAGCGGCGCCTCAGTTTGGCCCATGAACACATTCGCGGCCGAGGCCAGCGTTTCGCTGCCGCTCGTGCGCAGCGTGCGCCGCATCACCCAGGCGATGCCAGTGACGATCCACGGCAGCACGCGCCAGTGGTAAAGCAGTGATGAAAGTGCCGAGACAAAAATGATCGTGGCCGGGATCGCAATTACAAACAGCACTCCCTTGCCCGGTCCGAACACGTTTTCCATGTTCTCCCGCTCAGCCAACGGTCCGAACACCAGTTTTGACCCCTCGTTGGCGAACTCGTTTAGCTTGGTGACGGCCACGTTGGCCGCCTCGAATAACCCTTGGCCAAGCTGTGTCTGGAAAACCAGCAGCGCGATGATCAACTGCAGGCCCATCCCCCAGCCGACCACCCGCCATGGGATGTTGCGGCGATGGGTGGACATCGCCCAGGCCAAGCCAAGGAAGGTCAGAATGCCAAGCAGGCTGATGAGCCGCAATGTGATCACGAGAGCCGGACGCTAGTGGCCTGCTTGGCAAAGCACAAGCCAAGCCGACGGTCAACGCAACTCATCCGCCGTCCAGGGTTTGTCCCGGCCAGCCGTCCCGGCGCGGATCTTTTTCACCGCCTCGGCGGAGACTGCCGAGGCCTCCTGCCCAAACTCCTTCCGGATGTACGACAACACAGCGGCAATCTGGTGGTCGCTCAGTCCCCCCATAGCTGGCATCGGCACTGCGTTCCCTGTCCCGTATTTCTGGCCGGCCACGGTTATCGGCCCGGTCAGCCCGTGGAGGATCACCTTGACCAGTCGTTTCGGGTCGCCGCTCACCCACTCGCTCCCGGCCAGCGGCGGGTACACCCTAGACAGGCCTTTCCCCTCCGGTTGATGACAGGCCATGCAGGCCATATTGTAGAGTTGCTCACCCTCCGACGCCCTTTTCGGCGGCGTGCCGCGCAGCTTTCGCAAAAAATCCGCGCGCTCGGTGTGGCCGGCAAAATCCAGTTTTCCGTCGCGCAGGGCGTGATCCCAATACGGCTGCAACGCCCGAGCGCTCGTGCCAATGGCGTAATCGAGAAAACGATCCCGCTCTCCGGCCCAAACCTGCATAACGACCTCGACCGACTCTGCCCGGGGCACATACGTTGCGGCCACTGCCGCCTCCAGCCGGACGCGCGGATGTTCATCGCCGGCCCGCTGCCTGAGCCGGGCCAGTGGCTTGACCAGGCGCGTGCCCCACTTGCCGGCCACGCGCGTGGCATAGGCGCGGACGCGATGATCGTCCGAGGCCAACAGCCGATCGAGCAGCCTTGGCCGCACCGTCTCATGCGCCTCGTACACGCCGATCACCTCCAGCAACCATTTGTCGTCCGCCACCTCCCAGCGCTTGGCCAGCCAGGCGTCCGCCTCGCGAATCAACTGCGGGCTTGGCCGATAAAAAAGTAGTCGCTTGGCCTGATAACGCGTCCAGCGTTCCAGCGAGGACAGTTGCTCCAGCAGATCGCTGACCGACATCGCAGCGAGATCCGGTTGTTGAATCGGCGGAAAGCCATTGGCTGTGATCCGCCAAATACGCCCGCTCGACTTATCGCGATTGGGATTGGCGTAGCTCGCCTGATAATGGCCGATGATCGGGTTCGTCCAGTCGGCCAAATACATCGCGCCGTCAGGCCCGAAGCTCACGTCCACCGGCCGAAACGCCAGCGTCGAGGACGTCACCACGCGCGGGCGCTGCCTGCTCTTGAATCCGGCGCCGTCGTCGAGAATTTCGTGCAGTTCCACCACCGAGCCAAAGTAACCGCCGATCAATGCGTTGCCCTGAATCTCCGACGGCAACGCCTGTGTCCCGACGATGTCGATCGACGTTGTCTTGGGGGATGTTTCGAACAGCGCGCCAGTCGGGTGATACTGCTCCGGCGAATTGCGGTACGACACGCTCGCCTCCGTCGCCGAGCTGCTGCCGGATGGATTGCCTCCGCGCACCATCCCCGGCACCGTCCAGTAGCCGTGGGGCCGGTCGCCGCTTTTGTGAAACACCTGCCCGTAGTCGTCAAACGTCACGCCCCAGCAATTCGCGCCGGCCATGCCGCCTCCAAAAAATCCCTCAAGCCGAAGCTCCCGCGGACGCAGCCGCCACACGGCGGATCGGTCCAACCGCGCGATACCCCACGGCGACTCCACGCGCGACATCGCGTGCAGCCCCTGCGTAAACCAAAGGCTGCCGTCCGGCCCGTGACTGATGCTGTTCACGAGCTGATGCGTGTCCCCGATACCAAACCCCGAAAAGAGCACACGTCGGATATCAGCATGGCCGTCCCCGTCGGTATCCTTCAGGTGCAACAGCCGGTCAAAGTCACAGACGTACAATCCGCCCGCGCCCGGCTCCACCCCCTGCACCATGGTCAATCCCTCCGCAAACCGGCGCGGCTGGTCCGCTCGGCCATCACCATTCGAGTCCTCCAAAACGAGCACAAAATCGGTGCGAGGCGAACTGGCCAAAGTCTGCGGGTAGGTCGGCGAACAAGCCACGTACAGCCGCCGTTTTTCGTCCCAGGCAAACTGAATCGGCTTCACCACGCCATCGGCCTCGGAGGCGTAAAGGTTCACCTCGTATCGGTCTTCCACGGTAAAGGCCGCCAACTGCTCCTCCGGTGTCAGCGTTTTTTTCTCCGGCTTGGCCAAGGGGATCGGCTTCGGGCTATACGGCGCGACCGCTTGGCCAAGCGCCAGCGCGTGAACCCTTTTTTCGGCCGCCTGCAAAAGTGGCAACTGCCGTTCGAACGAGGCTTTCAATGTCGGCAAGCCTCCACCAGCCCGGCCGTATCGTTGGCTGATGCGGTCACCATAGACGAACGACCAGTTTGCCGGCCGCCAACAGTCAAACCACAACTGGTTTTTGCGGACGATCTCCTCACGCATACCTGCAGGCAGGGCTACGGGCAACTTGATACCCAATTGCCGCGACACCTCGGTGCCAACCAAATCCAGCCCCTGACCCGTAAGGTGGATGCCGTTCCTCGTCCGGCGCTTGGCCAAGCGCGAAACCGAGTTATCGACGAACGGCGAGAAGAGATCCACGAACACCGCACCTCGCTGGGCGGCGATCTCCCGTACCGCCTCCGCGTAGGCTTTCGCGTCGGCGTTACGGCTGGGAAGATTTGGAGCATGGGACGCCCCCGGTTTCTCGAACGGCATGGGCGAAAGCAGCACCACACGCCGGGTGCGTTGCGCGAACTCATCCAGCACTCGATGATAGGCCGCAGTAAACTCGGTGAGGCGACCCGGACCGTCGAGAGATTCCATCTGGCCGAACTGAACGACCAACATCGTCGCCCCCGCGGCATGAAGCTGTGCGGGCCAGCCGCCAAAGTTCACCTCGCGCCACTGCTCGTAAACCGTGTCCGCCTCCCATGCCATGAAGCGAAACCTCGGTTTGTGCGCGGCAAAACCGGACGCGAGCATCGACTCCATCACGCCGGATTTTTGTTCGCGAACGAGATTCTCCTGCCCGATGAAAACGACCACTTCATCGTCGGCCATTGCAAACTTGCAACCCGCAAACCCCGCGATCGGCTCACCCGGTTTACCCACCCCGAAGCGGCTGTAAATCTCCTCCGCCGGTGGCACCTGCGAACACACCACCCCTCGCGCCAACCACAACG
>WTHH01000230.1 GCA_011523195.1 Verrucomicrobiales bacterium | reverse complement strand
CTGCTCTCAGTTGCGGCATTGTCTTTCGCATCGGCTCAGGCTGCACCCCAGGTCACCACCGTCCAGCTCACGTACGGCGGCATCGAGCCACAGGTCGCCATCGACAAAAAAGGCGTGGTTCACATTTTCCAGGCCAATTCGAACGTCCGGGGAGACTTGGTTTACGTCAAACACGAGCCCGGTGAAAACCGGTTTTCTAAGCCGGTAAACATCCTCCGCGAGGCCAAGGGCATGGCGGCCAGTTTCAACATGACCGTCGGCAAAGATGGCCGGGTGCATGTGTTTACTCGACCGAACCCGCGATACTCAAAAAAAGCGATGGGCGCCGAGGCGTACGATGCCATGTTTAAGTCCAAGGCCCGGTTTTTCGTCCTGCGATATATGCTGCACTCCCGGTTGAACGACGACGGCAGCGCGTTCGAGAATGAGGTAAACATCGTCGGCAACACGATCGGTTTTGAAGGGGCCGGCGCCATTGTGGCCGATCAAAACAGCTCAACCGTCTACGCCCTTTGGTCCGGCCAAACCGAGCCCGGCCCGGAGATGGGCCGCGACATGTACATGGCGGTGTCGAGTGACGAGGGCAAAAACTGGTCCGCACCCCGAAAGCTGGACATTGACATCAAGGGCAACTGCCGCTGCTGCCCGATCCAGGCCACCATGGATGCCCTGGGCAACCTGTACGTCATATACCGGAACTCTGTACGCACCTCCCCGAGCAGTTGGGACAAGGACACCTACCTCATGGTCTCCAAGGACACCGGTAAAACTTGGAGTAAGCGACTGGTTCAAAAGTGGGAAAAGTGCGGCTGCCCCGGCGCGCTCTACTCAATGTCCAGCGGAGCGGATGGTGTTTACATGGGTTTCAGTACCCGCGGGAAATCCTCTTTCGCCAAGGTCGAAAAAAATCTAAAGATCAACGCTGCACCCAACTCCGGCAAGTCCAGCACCCGCCCGATGGTGGCCACCAACATAAATGGCGATGTGCTGTTTTGCTGGGTCGAAGTGCAGGACGTCGTCTGGCAGGTGTATGACCGGGACGGCAACGCGGTGACCAAGGCCGGAGGCCGGCTGAACGGAGCCGCCGCCAAGTGGAGCAACGCAGCGGTCGTCGCCACCCACAGCGGGGATTTCATGCTGTATTATGATGGGCACGAGTCGGCCAAGCGCAAGGGGTAACGAGTGGCGACTGAACCACGCCGGAACACTGCTGGCTTTGTGCGCGCTGCTTTCCGGGTGCGGCAAGCCAACCGACTATCCATTGGTCGAGGCGACTCCGAATTCGACACCCACCAAAACGGTCGAGTCCCCGAAAAACGACGCCGAGCAAAAGCTCGCCGTGGAACGGGGGCACAATGCTTTTCACACCTACGGTTGCTGGCATTGCCACACCATCGGCGACGAGGAAGCCCCTGGCATTCACAATGAATTGGCCATGGGCCCCGACATGGCAGACGTCGGCAGCCGCCTTGGCCGCGAGGAAATCCTTCAGTCTATCCTTGACCCCAACGCGGTCATCGCCGAACCGAGGGAGCAACACACGGCCGAGGGCATCTCGCTGATGCCGGCTTTCGACGATCCGCAGGCGATGGATGACATCCGGGACATCGTCCTGTTTTTGCAGCAATGCAAACTCCCAAAACCTTCGCAGCCGGAAATGACCCAGGTGACCGATGAAAACTTCGGCGACACGGTGGAAAAACATGACGGAATGGTGCTGCTCTATTTCTGGGCGGAATGGTGTTTCGCCTGTCTCGCAGTCGGTCCGACTTTAAAAGAGCTGGCACACGACTACCGGGTTCAAATCAAATTCTGCAAAATCGAAATCGATGAAAACCCGGTGCTCGTCGAGAAGTTCGTCCCCGATCGTTCATTCCCCTGCCTCGTCATATTGAAGAACAACAAAGTGCTTGGCCGACATCATGGCATCGACCCCGACACCGATCCAACCCCATTGATCAAGGACTGGCTCAAAAAGTTCGCCCCATAAATCCAAGTAGTTCGTTTTTTTTCGAATTTGTTTCGGATTTAGAATTTCGAAATTAGGATTTCCAAACCAAGCGCTTGGCCAAGCGGGGACTTTTCACAGAAGCGCAACGCACGTACAATGCCGTCCGTTCAATTCACATGAAAACTCCCGTAACCATACTCATGACGCTTGGCTTGTCAGTCAGCGCGATTTCGCAAGGCAAGGAGATGTCGCTTTGGCCGAACGGTGCTCCCGGTGCGCTTGGCCAAGCGCCGCATGACATACCCACTCTAACACCATTCCTTGCGCCGGCGGATAACAACTCCGGCTCAGCGATCGTGATCTGCCCCGGCGGCGGCTACGGCGGACTTGCCTCGCACGAGGGCGCGACCTACGCCCAGTTTTTGCAGAAGCATGGCATCAACGGATTCGTGTTAAAGTATCGGCTTGGTTCCGCCGGTTATCGTCATCCGATCATGCTGGGCGACGCCGCCCGGGCCATTCGCACCGTCCGCAGCCATGCCAAGAAATGGAAAATTGACCCGGAAAAAATCGGGATCATGGGTTCGTCTGCGGGGGGGCACCTCGCCTCCACGGCAATCACCCATTTTGACGAAGGCGACTCCAAGGCCCGCGACCCGATCGACCGCGTCAGCTCACGACCCAACGCCGGCATCCTTTGCTATCCGGTGATCACTATGGGCAAATACACCCATCAAGGCTCGAAGCGAAATCTGCTCGGCAACAATCCGCCGGAGGAACTTGTCAACCTTCTCTCCAGCGAAAAACAGGTTCGCAAAAACACCCCACCCACTTTTGTTTGGCATACAGCAGAGGATCGCCCTGTGCCGGTGGAGAACAGCCTTCTTTTCGCCTCCGCACTACGCGAGGCCGGCGTGCCATTCGCGTTGCATGTCTACCAAAAAGGCCGGCACGGGATCGGCCTCGCAGACAAGCCGCCGTTCAAGAACGTTCACCCGTGGGCGAACGACCTCGTTTTCTGGCTCAAGGAGCAGGGTTTCATCGCCAAGTAATCAACGCTTGGCCAAGCGCTTTGCCTTGCTGTACGCTGCCCGGCCCTGAAAATGGAACTGAGCAACGACGAAATCCGCCGCTACTCCCGCCACCTGATACTCCCCGAGGTCGGGATGCCCGGTCAGAAGAAACTAAAAGGCACCAGCGTCCTGTGCATTGGCACCGGCGGACTAGGGTCGCCGATCAGCATGTATCTCGCCGCCGCCGGCATTGGCCGGATTGGTCTGGTCGATTTTGACGAGGTCGATTTTTCAAACCTGCAGCGCCAGATCGCCCACGGAACCGAGGACGTCGGCCGGCCCAAGGTGGAGTCCGCCACGGAGACGATTAACAGCATCAACCCGAATGTGGTCGTCGACAAACACGAGGCGCCGCTCACCAGCGAAAACGCCATGGCACTCGTCGCCGATTACGACATCGTGGTCGACGGCACTGACAACTTCCCCACGCGCTACCTCACCAACGACGCCTGCGTGCTGCAAGGCAAGCCAAACGTCTACGGCTCAATCTTCCGGTTCGACGGACAGGCGAGTGTGTTCGCGCCCAGCATGGACGGCCCGTGCTACCGCTGCCTGTACCCGGAACCACCTCCACCGGGTATGGTGCCAAGCTGTGCGGAAGGCGGCGTGCTCGGTGTGTTGCCCGGCATCGTCGGCTGCATTCAGGCCACCGAGATCATCAAGCTCGCGCTGGGCGAAGGCTCATCGCTCGTCGGGCGACTGCTGATTTTCAACGCGCTGGAAATGAAGTTTCGCGAGGTCAAGCTGCGCCGCGATCCCAAGTGTCCGATTTGCGGTGACAACCCGACCATCAGCGAGTTGATCGATTACAACGAGTTTTGCGGTATCCCAGATCAACCGGCTGAGCCGGAGGAAAACCCGGACGAAGTCGACGTCCAGGAAATGAAACGTGCACTCGACCACCCCGACCTTGGCATCGCCGTAGTCGACGTCCGCGAGCAGGACGAATTCGAGATCGCAAAGGTCGACGGCACAACTCTCGTGCCACTCAGCCAGATCGAGCAGCGCTTCACGGAGCTGGATCCGAACAAGACGATTTACCTGCACTGCAAGGCCGGTGTGCGCTCACTCAAGGCGCTCGGCTTTTTGCGCGAACAGGGTTTCAAGTACCTTAAGAGCGTCAAGGGCGGCATCACCGCCTGGTCGGAGGAAATCGACCCGAAAGTCCCCAAGTACTGATCGGCTTTCGCTTGGCCAAGCGCCGCTGTCGGTTCCCCGAGTCAGCCGCACTTGGCCTTTTTTGTGTCCGCTTGGCCAGGCGCCTGACCAAGGCACAAAAAAGGCGGGCCAAGCGGCCCGCCTGCAAATGGTTTTGTGAAACGACTTATTCCTCGGAGTCGTCGCCCGAGTCGTGGCTGCCACCTTCCTCGTCGTCGCTGAACTCAGCCTTGCGCTCCTCCATCGCCGCCTTGCGGGAGAGTTTCACGCGGCCCTTGTCGTCCACGCCGATGCACTTGACCCAGATTTCGTCGCCGTCCTTGACGATGTCCTCGGTTTTCTTGACGCGGAAGTTGGCCAACTCGCTGATGTGCACGAGGCCATCCTTGCCGGGCAGCACCTCGACAAAGCAGCCGAATTCCTTAATGGAAACGACCTTTCCGCGGTAGAGCTTGCCGACTTCGACTTCGGCGGTGATGCCCTCGATGCATTCCTTGGCCACCTCGAGTCCCTCGGCGGACATGGAGTAAATCAGCACACGGCCGTCGTCCTCAATGTTGATCTCGCAACCGGACTCCTCGACGATGCGCTTGATGTTCTTGCCACCCGGGCCGATCAACTCGCCAATCTTCGACGGGTCGATCGGAATGGTGACGATACGCGGCGCGTACGGGCTCATTTCCTCGCGCTCCTTGGCGAGACATTCGCCCATGTTGGAGAGGATCGCGGTGCGGGCCTTCTTGGCCATGCCGATGGCCTCTTCCATGATCTCGTACGGGATACCCTTCAACTTGAGATCAAGCTGGAAGCCGGTGATGCCGGTGTCGGTACCGGCGATTTTGCAGTCCATGTCGCAGAAGGCATCCTCCCAGCCGATGATGTCGGCCAGCAGCTTGTAAGCCTCGATATCACCGGCGTCGTTGCTGCGTGTACAGAGACCGATACTGATACCGGCAACCGGACGCTTCAATGGAACGCCCGCATCCAGCAACGCTAGAGTCCCGCTGCAGATGGCAGCCATCGAAGTGGAGCCATTGGACTCCATGATTTCCGATGTGACACGAACCGCGTACGGGAAATCCTCGAGGCTCGGGATAACCGGAGCGATGGATCGTTCGGCCAATGCGCCGTGACCAATCTCGCGTCGGCCCGGGCCCATGATGCGGCCGGTCTCACCAACGGAGAAGTTAGGGAAGTTGTAGTGAAGCATGAACCGCTTTTCGTTCGGGCCACCCGTGTAGGCGTCAAACGTCTGCGTGTCATCGGTCGTGCCGAGCGTAACGAGCGACAGGCCCTGCGTCTCACCACGGGAGAAAAGGCCGGAGCCGTGTGTGCGGGGAATCATACCGGCCTCGCTGGACAGCGGACGCAGATCCTCGAACCCGCGACCGTCGAGTCGCTTGCCTTCGTCGAGCACGAGCTTGCGAACGGCAGCTTTCTGGATGCTGTAAAATGCCTCGCCAACGATAAAGCCAGTGATGTTCTCCTCGCCGAATTTCTCGACGAGTTTTTCCTCCATCTCGTCCTTGAGGGCGTTACACGCAGCCTCACGCTCGAGCTTGGCCTGGATGAGCAGTGCATCAGTGATGCGTCCGCCGATAATCGACTCGGCCTCGGCCTGAACCTCGGCCTCAACCACACGCGGGGTGAACTCGCGCTTTGGCTTGCCGACTGCTTCACGCAGTTCCTTTTGCGCAGCGATGACCGGGGCGATCGATTCCTGACCAAATTTCAAAGCGGCGAGGAAGTCTGCCTCCGGTAGTTCATCCGCCGAACCCTCGAACATGATCATGTTCTTCTCGTTGCCAACGTAGACGAGGTCGAGGTCGCTCGACTCCATCTGGGCATGGGTAGGGTTGGCGACAAACTCGCCCTCGACACGACCGACACGCACCGCCCCGATCGGGCCGGCGAACGGCAGGTCACTAATCATCAGGGCCGCCGAGGCTCCGTTGATCGAGAGGACGTCCGAGTCGTTGTCCCCG
>WTHH01000243.1 GCA_011523195.1 Verrucomicrobiales bacterium | reverse complement strand
ACTGGCCGTCATAGGCAACAACGGGAACAAAAGCGCACTGGAGTCAGGATTGAGTGAGGTACCCAAAGCCGCAAATCCGGAAATAACCATACCGCCAACCGTGCCCGGGATTTCGGGCCCAGCCGGCACCGAGGTTCCGGCGACACCGGAAAACACGGACAACACCGAACCCCCGACTGGCACCGAGACCACACCGACACCGGACGCAGCCTCCACAGAGACTCCGGAGACTCCGACACAACCCGCCGAAGGCGAGGAAGAGAAGTAACCGGAGGTCGCCCATGACTTTCAAAAGCGTTCCTGTGCGATTGGCGGGAACGCTTTTTTTGTGCCTGTTGCTGCTTGGCCAAGCGGGCTGCTTTCAGCGGCATCACCGGGCCGACTTCACTGTCATCAATGGCCCCGACCCCGAGGCGCTTGACCCCGTCATCATCACCAGCCAGGCGGATGGCCGGATAGTCTCCGCGATGTTCGAGGGCCTCACCCGGTTCAACGCCGTCACCGCCCAGGCTGAGCCGGCCTTGGCCAAGCGCTGGGAAATCTCGGACGACGGGACGGTCTATACTTTTCACCTTCGGGAGAATCTCCGCTGGTCCACCGGTGAACCGATCACGGCCGCCGATATTGTCTACTCGTGGCAACGCGCCGTGAACCCGCTCACTGCCAGCGACTATGCCGGCATGCTTTTTTACGTTAAAAACGCCGAGGCGATTAACAGTGGCAAAATCTCCGACCTCACCCAACTCGGTGCCAAGTCCGTCGACCCAAAGACCGTCCGAGTCGAACTGACCGGCCCAACCCCGTTTTTCCTTGAGTTGTGCGCGTTCTGGACGCTCGCTGTTGTGCCGCAAAAAACCATCGAGCAACACGGCGACCAATGGTGCCTCAGCAAACCCCTCCCGGTCAGTGGCTCGCACACGCTCGACTTTTGGCACGTGCGCGACCGGGTTCGGCTGCGGAAAAACGAAAAGTACTGGGATGCCGCCAACACGAAAAACAACATCGTCGATTTTCTCCCGGTCGATTCCCCCGCCACTGCGATCAACCTATTCGAGGCCGGTCAGGCTGATGTGATTTGGGACAAGAGCCTCGTGCCCACTGATTTGCTCGACGCGCTCAGCACCCGCTCCAGTTTTCACAAGTTCGATTACCTCGGCAGTTACTTCGTGCGGTTCAACACAACCAAAAAACCGCTCGATGATCCCCGCGTGCGCAAGGCGATGGCGCTGGCAATCGACAAGGCGAGGATCGTCGAGAAATACACCAAGGGCGGCGAGCGCTTGGCCCGGCACTTTGTCCCACCCGGCACTGGTAACTACACCTCGCCTGAGGGGCCGTCGCACGACGTCCGCTTGGCCAAGTGGTTACTTGCCGAGGCTGGTTACCCGGACGGCAATGGTTTCCCCACCGACTTTGAGTACCTGTTCAACTCAAGCGAACTCAACCGCAACATCGCCGTCGAGCTGCAGCGGATGTGGAAAGAGACGCTTGGCATCCAGATCAAGCTGCGTCAGGCGGAAAACAAGGTCTATCTCTCCGCGCAAAGCGCGCTGGACTTCTATGTCTCGCGCAGCAGTTGGATCGGCGACTACAACGACCCCAACACCTTTCTCGACATGTTCATGAGCCAGAACGGCAACAACCGCACCGGCTGGAGCAATGAGCATTACGACCAGACCATCCGCTTGGCCAATGCCACCACCGATCCAACCAAGCGTCACGAATTGTTCCGACAGGCGGAGACCATCTTGATCAACGACGAACTGCCAATCTTCCCGCTGTTCTTTTATGTCGGCATCAACATTTATCATCCGCATCGCATTGGCGGCATCCATCCGAACATCCTCGACATCCACCCAATCAACGCCATCTACGCGAAATAGCGTTTGGCCAAGCGGAAAAGAAAAATCGGTTTTGGCCCTTTTAACGCTTTTCTTTTAGCCCAGTTTTTACGAGATTTGCCACCCTTTTTCGCCAAGGAGTGTGAACGTCGCGGCAAAATTTCATCGCACGATGCACTCATTTGGCCAGTAGAATATCATGAGTGAACAGAAAGAAAACGCGCCTTGGGTGACATTCCGCCCGGAAATAAAGGTGCTCGACTGCACCGTCCGTGACGGTGGCCTGATCAACGCCCACCAGTTCGAGGACAATTTCGTCAAGGCCGTCTACGACACCTGCATCGAGTCTGGCATCGACTATATGGAACTCGGCTACAAGGCCTCCAAGGATCAATTTGCTCGGGCCGATTTTGGCGACTGGAAATTTTGCGACGAGGACGACATTCGCCGTATCGTCGGTGAAAACGACACACCCCTCAAACTCACCGCAATGGCCGACGCCGGAAAAACCGACTACAAAACCGACATCCTCCCGTCCGACGAGAGCGTACTCGACTGCATCCGTGTGGCCACCTACGCACACCAGATTCCCACGGCAGTGGAGATGATCAAGGACGCCCACGACAAGGGTTATGAGACCTGCTGCAACATTATGGCAATCAGCACCGTGGCCGACTCCGAAATCGACAAGGCACTCGAGACACTCGCCGAGACACCGGTCGAGACCGTGGTGGTTGTGGACAGTTACGGTGCGCTATACCACGAACAGATTCGCGCACTGGTGAAGAAGTATGTCGCCATGGCCAACGCCACCGGCAAGGAGGTCGGCATTCACACTCACAACAACATGCAGCTCGCCTTCGCCAACACCATCGAGGCGATCATCCAGGGCGCCAACCGGATCGATGCCACCATGCTTGGCCTCGGCCGAGGCGCCGGCAATTGCCCGATGGAGCTCCTGCTTGGCTTCCTGAAAAATCCCAAGTTCAACCTGCGCCCCGTCTTCAAGCTGTTACAGGATCACCTCATGCCGCTCCGGCGAACCAAAGAGTGGGGCGCCCTCATCCCCTACGTCGTCACCGGCATACTGAACCAGCACCCACGAGCCGCGATGCGCGTCCGCGACACCGAGGAAAAGAACCAATTCCTCGAATTTTACGACGCCTGCACCTCCGAAGTTTAGACGCGAACCATCCCCGTTTTCCTGCAAATCCGTCCCAAAAACGGCAACTGTCAATTGTGCCATTTATCGACAAAATCCGCATTAGCACGCCTAAACACAGGTTAAATAATTACAATATTTAATGGTTGACTCTTCAAGTAAATTACACTATATTAATAGCTCTTAACCAAACTGATGTTATGTTAGCAATTATTGGATTACTTCTTTCAGTCGTGGGCGCCATTGGTGCCTTTGTTTACAGCATAATCATATTGATAGAAAACTTCAAAGAAAGTGTAGGCTGGGGAATTGCCAGCTTATTACTAGGTATACCTTGGCTTATTTTCGTCATAATGAGATTTGAGCAGGTTAAAAAACCGTTTTTTAGATATCTCGGATGTGTCGGTTTGGTGATTCTAGGGACGATCGTTGCCTCGCTAGGTGGCGACCCCAGTGCGTTTTAAACCGCAGTAGACTAATCTGTTTGATTTAACCAATGAAAGGCGGCCCGAAGGCCGCCTTTTTTATTGGTTAACTGTGTGTTCAGTTTTAGTTTTGCCCATGACTCCGCGTGAGGCTTTGGTGGTTTTAATTTACTCGAGGGAATCGCGCCGATTCGGACCCGCCGACTACTCGAGTTTTTCCGGGAGGCAACCAAGGTGCTTCAGGCATCCCACCCTGCACTCAGGCGAGTGAAGGGAATCGGGGATGATCTGGCCTCAACCATCCGAAAGTGGGAAACCACAACCGACTTGGCCGTTGAACTAAAACGAGTCGAGGAATTCGGAGCGCGGCTCGTTTTTCAGGAGGACGATGAGTATCTCGAGTTGCTCCGGGAAATCTACGATCCTCTCATCGTGCTTTACGCGAAGGGCAGCTTGTTGCCCGAGGATCACAACAGCATCGCGATGGTGGGCGCGCGCCGGACAACCCTACGGGCAGGACACCGCCCGCAAACTCGCGTACCAACTTGCCGGCGCAGGCATCACGGTGGTCAGCGGCGGCGCACGCTGTATCGACTCCGCCTCGCATCAGGGAGCCCTCTCGGCCAAGGGACCAACCCTCGCCTTGCTCGGCACCGGCATCAACATTGTTTACCCGGCGGAAAACGCGGAGCTGTACGAACGCATCTCGGAGAACGGCGCCGTGCTTACCCAGTTCCCCTTCAACCGGAAGGGCGACAAGCAGAGCTTCCCAATCCGCAACCGCATCGTCGCCGGGATGACGCTTGGCACCGTGGTGGTGGAGGCCTACCTGAAAAGCGGCTCACTGGTCACCGCCATTATGGCGGCGGACAACAACCGGCAGGTATTCGCCGTGCCCGGTCGGGTGGACACGCCGCAGAGCCGCGGCTGCCACAACTTGATCCGCGAGGTCGCAGTCCTCTGCGAAAATACGGATGACATTCTCGCGGAGTTCGAACATCTGGCGCTTGGCCAAGCGGACGACTCACCCACCCTGCCCCTGGCCAACCTCACCGAGACGGCGCAAGAGATCCTCAAAGTATTGTACGCAACCGAGCAACCAATCGACACGTTCATCGACAAGACCTGCCTCCCGGTGTCGAGCGTCTCTGTGGCGTTGTTGGGATTGGAAATGAAGCGCCTGGCCAAGCAGTTGCCCGACAAGCTATTCGCCCGTCAGTAAGCCCGTGGGTTACTTGCTGGCTGCCTCCACCTTGACGGCGGTTTCAGCCCACTTGACCGGCTTGTTCGGAAGCAGGCCAAGGTAAAGCATCGCCGCCACACAGCACCCAAGCACGATGCGAACCGGCAGCCCAATGGTCACCGGCGGTGGAGTCGGTTCATCCGCTTTTCTCCTTCCCCAGAAAATCGTGCGGACGATTCCAAAATAGTAATAAATGGAAACGACCACGCCGAAGACAGCCACGGCCAGCAGTACAAAAAAGCAGGTGTTGCCGAACGCCTCGGTGGCGACGGACTTGACCAGCAGGAATTTACCGAAAAATCCGGCCAACGGCGGGATGCCGGCCAGCGACACCGCAGCCAGCGTCATCGTGAACGCAAGGAACGGGGAGCGCTTGCTCAGACCGGCAAGGCAGGAGATATCTTCGCCCTCACCCTCTTTCGTCAGCAAGTTGATGATCACGAAGGCAGCCATCACCGTGAACAGGTAACCGGCGAGATAGTAGAGGATCGCCACAGTGCCCTCCTCCGATTGCGCCACAATGCCCATCAGCAGATAACCGGCGTTCGCAATTCCGGAGTAGGCGAGGAGGCGCTTGATGTTGCGCTGCGGCAGTGCACAGAGATTTCCGTAAAGGATGGTTAGGGAAGAGATAACCAGCAATACGCTTGTCCATTCCGCCGTCACTTCCGGAACCGCAGCGACCAAAAGCCGAATCAGCAAAACAAAACCGGCCGCCTTGGAACCCACGGCAAGGAAGGCCGTGGTCGGGGTCGGGGCACCCTGATACACGTCCGGCGCCCAGACTTGAAACGGAAAGGCGGATATCTTGAATGCCAACCCGGCAAACAGGAACAGCATGCCGAAAAGAAACACCTTGCTATGGATCAACTCGGACTGCTGCGCGTGCAAATCGTCGAACTGCAGGCTGCCCGCCACGCCGAACACTAGCGCGATTCCGTAAATCATGAACGCCGACGAGACCGCTCCGAGAATCAGGTACTTCACACCTGCTTCAAGTGAGTGGAGTCGGTGCCGCTGAAAACTAACAAGGATATAAAACGTGATCGTGATCAACTCGATCGACACGAAAAGCATGCTGAAATCATTAGCCGACGCGGCGAACATCATTCCCGACAGGGCGAAAACGATGAACGAATAATACTCGGCCATGCCGGAGCGCAATCGCTCGGAAAAATCGACGGCGAACACGAGCACGAAAATTCCAGCGATCAAAAAGAAGCGTTTAAAAAACAGCGCCAGGCCGTCGACCTTGTAGCGCGAATTGAAAAACGCCTCGGTACTTTCGTTGACGAGCGCCGTGTATCCATCACGGAAACTGAGTAAAAACACTACGAACAAGCCGGCCGCGGACAGGTAACCCAACAGGCGTCGACGCGACGGCGCCATGGCGAGGTCAGCGATCAGCACCAGCAGGCCAAGCGCCACCACCATCATTTCCAGTTGGACAAATTTTAGTTGATCGCCCATGCCGCTATCTCCTCACAACCTCCAATTTTTCCGGTGC
>WTHH01000393.1 GCA_011523195.1 Verrucomicrobiales bacterium | reverse complement strand
GCCATGGCACAGGCCGCCGGCATCCTGATGCTCAAGAAGGCCGACAACGCCGGCAAAATCGCCTACTTCATGGCAGCCGACAAGGTGAAGTGGCGCAAGCCGGTCAAGCCGGGCGACGTACTGCAAATCGACATCGAGGTGATCAAGGCACGGGGCAAAATCTGCAAAGCCAAGGGCGTCTGCTCCGTCGGCGGCGAAACCGTCAGCGAAGCCGAGATCGCCTTCGCACTGGCAGGCGAATAACCGGGATGATTTTTAACGAGCAACAACGAATCAGACGCTTGGCCAAGCGGAAGATTAGGCGTGCTGCCTCAGCGCCCCTTGGTTCCGAGGACGGCTGGGGACAGCCGTACCTACTCATGCTTGGCCAGGCGTTTGGTTTTGAGAACGGCCTTGAGGTTGTCAACATGTTAAGCCCCGAAGGGGCGGAATGTGATAGCCTTGGGCGTCAGCCCCGGGGTGGACGATCAAAAATATACCAAGCCCTGAATGGGCGGCACAATTGTGCAATCGAATCGTGGCAATCCCAAACGCTCACGAGTGTCGGGCTTGAAACTGAACACTTGAAACTCCCTACCCATGCCTGACATCCATCCCAGCGCAGTCATCCATCCGGACGCCACGATTGGCGACGACTGCGCGATCGGCCCTTACTGTGTCATCGGCGGGAACGTCACTTTGGGGGCGGGCAATAGGCTGCACTCCCACGTGGTGATTGACGGCCAGACGAAGGTTGGGTCGGACAACGACTTTTTCCCCTTCGCTTCCATTGGCCTGAAAACGCAGGACTTAAAATGGAAAGGCGGTACCACGTGGACGCGCATCGGGGACCGCAATACCTTCCGCGAAAACGTCACCGTCCACAGCGGCACTGGCGACGGCGAGGCGACGGTGGTCGGCTCCGACAATCACGTCCTCGCCTACTGCCACATCGCACACAATGTCGAGCTGGGCAACCACGTAATCATGTCCAACAACGGGACGCTGGCCGGCCATGTGATCGTGGAGGATTTTGCCATCGTCGGCGGATTGGCGGCGGTGCACCAGTTTTGTCGACTGGGAAAAATGTCGATCATCGGTGGCTGCTCCAAGGTCGTCAGCGATGTGGCGCCGTACATGATGGTGGACGGCAACCCGGCGCGCACACGTATGCCGAACAAGATTGGGCTCGAGCGTAAAGGCGTATCGGAGGAGGGCAGGGAGGCGATCCGGCAGGTGCATCGGCTGTTTTTTCGGAAGGGCCTAACCGCAGCCAACGCCGTGGAGACAATCCGAGCCGAGGTGCCGCAGTTGCCCGAGGTGGATCACTTTCTCGCCTTCGTCGAGAGCAGCGACCGGGGCATCACCCGTTAACTAGGCTTGGCCAAGCGCTTGGTTGGAAAGCTGCGGTTAATCCTAAGGTTTCGCTCCCTATTTTTTCTCTCTGTGATCCTCCGCGTCTCGGTGTCCTCTGCGTTCAAAAAGAGCTAACAGATGATGCGGTTTAAACCTGGCCAGGCGACAAAAAAACCGCCCCGTTTCCGGGGCGGTCCTAAAGGGATATTCCAAGTCGCTTACTTGACCTTGGCGATGTGCTTGGCCGGATCCTTCTTGAATTTACCGGCGCAGTTGTTGCAGCAGAAGGCGACCGTGTAGGTCTTCTTCGGGTCAATCGCGCGGCCGCTGAGCGGGCACTTGTCGTTGACCGTTTTGCGGGCGACCTTCACCTTCTTGATGAGGTTGTCGGGGTCCTTCTCGAACTTGCCCTTGCAGTTATTGCAGCAAAAGCCGATGAGGTCGCCCTTGTAGCTGGCGGTGGCCTTGATGGGGTTGCCGCTAAGCGGGCACTTATCATTGATCGGGGCGGCCTTGACTTTGGCGATTGAGGCAGACGGATTCTTGGTGAACTTGCCCTGGCAGTTGCCACAGCAGAACCCCACCGAGAAGGTGGATTCCTTCTTGACCGCGTTGCCGCTGAGCGGGCACTTGTCATTGACCGGGCCGGCGATGGCACTGACCACGACGACCAAACTCAGGCAACCCAGCAGGGTTCCGAGCCATTTGATTGCTTTGGATTTCATGATGATTTAGGTGTTTAAAAGCCTATACGGTGGCGTTCGGCATTACGCTAGCGGGCTTTCCAACGGGGGTCAACCCCATTATTATTCCTTTTTTGTTGCAAATGATTCATTCGACTGATTACAAATTTGCCCGACGAATCCGACCGGCAACCCGTACATGAGGATCACACAGGAAATCGAGTCAGGCACACCACATGGGTTGCAACTGCTCCGTGATGCCAGCCGTGAGGGGCTGACGCTTTGTTTTCCCGGAGTTGGCTCCGCCTTTGCGCGGAAGAATAATCCCACCTGCCTAATCATTGCCAAGGGCGGCCGGACGATCCTCGTCGACGCCGGCACATCCATCCCCGGCACGCTTGAGACTCGGGGCATCAGCATCACCGACTTCGACTACTACCACGTCACCCACAGCCATGCCGACCATATTGGCGGTCTGGAGGAACTCCTGCTCTACAGCCACTACGTCCTGAAAAAGAAACCGCAGATGATTCTGACCGAGACGTACCGCGACCTGCTTTGGGATCGGTCACTGCGCGGTGGCTGCGAACACGCAGTTGGTGGCACGCTTGGTTTCGATGACCTGGCCGAGTTCGTCGTACCCGATCAGGTCGCCACCGAGCCGCGCGAACTTTACGAGGTCGAGGTGGAGGGGATTCGGTTGACGATCTTTCGGACCGTTCACATCCCCACCGGGGAGGACAACACTCGATCGGCTTTTTGGTCCACCGGCCTGCTAATCGATGGGCGAGTGCTTTTCACGGCCGACACGAGGTTCGACCAGGCCCTGTTCGAGCAACTGCCAATGGACAGAGTCGACACGATCTTCCATGACTGCCAACTGTACGAGCCGGGAGTGGTGCATCCGGCCTACTCCGAGTTGAAGACCCTCGACGCTGACTTGCGCTCCAAGACGCACCTCACGCATTATGGCGACACCTTCGGTGAATTTGATCCGGCCGCTGACGGCTTCGCCGGCTTCGCCCAACCTTGGGCTGTCTATCAGTAACTGCGCTTGGCCAAGCGCCTAACTTGATTACAGGAATTCCTGCAGTGGCTTGACGCCGTAGCCTTTTTCCTTGAGCGCGGCAATGCCCTCGAGTGCGGCCTTGGCACTGCCGATGGTAGTGATAATCGGGGTGTTGGTGTAGACGGCGGTGGTGCGGATCTTAATTTCGTCCGCCCTCGGCACCTGTCCGTCGGGGGTGTTGATCACCAGTTGGATTTCGTTGTTTTTCAACAGATCGATTGTATTCGGACGGCCCTCGGCGAGCTTGTAGATACTCTCGACTTCCAGCCCGGCCTTCTTGAGCACGGCGGCGGTGCCGCTGGTGGAGATCAGTTCAAAGCCCAGCTCGGTGAAGCGCCTGGCTAGGTCGACAGCGGCGCTCTTGTGGTTGTCGCTCACGCTGATGAACACGCGGCCGGTTAGCGGCAGTGAACCCCCGGCAGCCATCTGCGACTTGGCGTAAGCGGTGCCAAGGTCGGTGTCTAGCCCCATCACTTCGCCGGTGGATTTCATCTCAGGCGAGAGGAGGATATCCTGCCCGAGGAAGCGGTTGAAAGGGAAGACTGATTCCTTGACCGCCCAGTAATCCGGCACGATTTCGCCCGTGAAACCAAGTTTCTTAAGCGTATTGCCGGCCATGACCTTGGCGGCGAGCTTGGCCAACGGCGTGCCGATGGCCTTGCTGGTGAACGGCACGGTGCGCGAGGCGCGCGGGTTGACTTCCAGCACGTAGACGGTGCCGTCCTTGATGGCGTACTGGACGTTCATCAGGCCGGTGACTTTCAGCTCACGTGCCATGGCGTCGGAGTAGCGGCGCATGGCGTCGAGCAGTTCATCGGACAGCGTGTGTGGCGGCAGGACCATCGCGGCATCGCCGGAGTGGACGCCGGCAAACTCGACGTGCTCGAGCATGCCGCCCACGACGACGGTGGCCTCGGCCGGATCGTCGTAATGGCCGACGTCGGCAATGCAGTCGACATCCACCTCGACGGCGTCCTCGAGAAACTTGTCGACCAGGACCGGGCGCTCGGGCGAAGCCTCGACGGCGGAGCGCATGTACTCCCGCAGCTCGGCGTCTGAGTAGACGATCTGCATCGCGCGGCCGCCGAGTACGAAGGACGGCCGCACCAGCACCGGATAACTGAGCCGACTGGCCGCCTCGATGGCTTCCTCCTCATTGGTGGCGAGGCCGTTGGGTGGCTGCGGGATCTGGAGCTTGTGCAGCATGTCGGCGAACATCTCGCGATCCTCCGCGCGCTCGATGCTCTGCGGCGAGGTACCGATGATGTTAACGCCGTTGGCCTGCAGGCCAAGCGCGAGGTTGAGCGGCGTCTGCCCGCCGAACTGGGCGATGGCGCCCCAGCATTTTTCACGATGATAAATGTGCAGGACATCCTCGAGCGTAAGCGGCTCGAAAAACAGCTTGTCGCTCGTGTCGTAGTCGGTGGAGACGGTCTCGGGGTTAGAGTTGACCATGATGGTTTCGAACCCTTCTTCCTTCAGTGCAAAGGCAGCATGCACACAGCAGTAGTCAAACTCGATGCCTTGGCCGATCCGGTTCGGGCCGCCGCCGAGGATCATCACCTTCTTTTTCTCGTCGGGCGTGACCTCGTCGTCTCCACGGTCGTAGGAGGAGTAATAGTATGGCGTGTACGCCTCGAACTCCGCCGCGCAGGTGTCGACCAGCCGGTAGCTGGGCTCGAGACCAAGCGACTGGCGCTTGGCGCGCACCTCGTCCTCAGTGCGGTTCGTGAGGTGGGCGATCTGTCGGTCGGAGAATCCGAGTGACTTGGCCTGGGTTAACAAATCCTTGTCCATTGCACAAAACCCGGCAGAGGCCGGGCAAACTCCGCACAGTAATCCATAAACCTAGGGGTGTGTCGAGCGATTCCATTCATCACTTTTTTTGAACTTTTGTTGTTTATTGCAATCAAATTGGTAACGTTTTTTGTGATGATTTTTAGTTTTGTTAAAAGATTACCCAAAAAAAGCTTCATACTTTGTTCAATTCTAATTTGCTGGGGATTGATTAACGTCAAAGCGGCCGAGCCTTCGGATGCGTTGAAGCTGGCACAGCAGCTTAATCAAGCATTCGTAGAAGTAGCCGAAAAAGTATCAAAGTCGGTCGTGGTAGTGCGCGTGGCAAAAAATCCGGGTGCTGAAAGCCAGATGGATGGGCAGTTTCGTAATAGTCCATTTTTTGATCAGTTGCCTGAAGATATGCGAAAATTTTTTCAGCAACCGGAGCGCCCAGAGCCTCCTCAGCGACCGCGCTCTCGCGAGCCGATATTCGACGGGCAGGGCTCCGGGCTGGTCTACCGCGAGGACGGCATCATTATGACCAACCGCCACGTCATCGAGGGGGCGGACAAGGTGAAGATCGTGTTTAAGGACGGCCGGGAATTCGACGGCGAAGTGCTCGGGGTGGACCGCGAGTCCGACATCGGCGTGGTGAAGATCGATGTCACCGGCCTGACTCCGGCCAAGCTGGGTGATTCGTCGAAGACCAAGGCCGGCGAATTTGCCATCGCGATCGGCTCGCCGTTCGAGCTGAATTACAGCGTCACCATCGGGCACGTCAGCGCGAAGGGTCGCCGCGTGTTTTCCGACCAGTTCATGTTCGACCAGGACTTCATACAGACCGATGCCAGCATTAACCCTGGCAACAGCGGCGGGCCGTTGGTGAATATCTACGGTGAGGTCATTGGCATCAACACCCTCATCCGCGGGATGAACACCGGAATCGGATTCGCTGTTCCGGTAAACTTAGCTAAGCGTGTGGCCGACATGTTAATCAAGGACGGCAAGGTTACTCGCGCCTGGCTCGGTGTGAGTATTACAACTCTTCGCGAGGACACCGATCTGCGCGACTTGGCCAAGGGCGTGGAGGATGGCGTCGTTGTTCGGCAGTTTGTGCCGGGTGGCCCGGCGGAAAACTCCGAACTGCAACTGGCAGACATCATCACCTCCATTGACGGTACGCAGGTCAAGTCCGCCGAGGAACTCAAGCGGTCTTTGAGATACAAAAATGCCGGGGACACGGTGAAGGTGGGCTTAATGCGCGACGGTGAGGCCAAGGAGATCGACGTGAAGACCGGTGCGTTTCCAGATGAATTTACAGCGGTGGCGCGCGCCCGCCGCGGTGCCG
>WTHH01000508.1 GCA_011523195.1 Verrucomicrobiales bacterium | reverse complement strand
GGACAAACAGGGGAAGGTCGTCGAAGAAAAACTCGACCTGCTAGATATTCCTTACGACTTCGACACGCTCATGAAATGCGGGTCAATGTCCGGATCGAGCGCGATCATCGTGATCGATGACTCGGTCGATATCGTCGAGGCGCTTGGCAATTTGTCCGATTTTTATGCGCACGAGAGTTGCGGCCAATGCACACCTTGCCGCGAAGGCTCGCTCTGGATGGCCAAGGCGCTCAAGCGCATGCGCAGTGGCCAAGCGCGCAAGGCCGATGCGGATTATCTCAAGCACATTGCCCATAACATTCAGGGTCGGACAATTTGCGCGTTCGGTGAGGCTTGCGCTTGGCCTGTACTAAGTTTCGTCGACAAGTTCCGCGATGACTTTGTGAAGAAAGGTGCTGAAGACGAGGCCCGCTTGACCAAGCAGCAAAAAGAGGAGGCGGCAAACTAGCATGGCGGCTAAGGACACAAAACCGACAGTCGAAACCGTGACGGTGAAGGTGGATGGGCGTAACGTCGAAGTTCCACGCATGACTCCGAATTGGGAGGGGAAACCGGAGCCAACCACCGTATTGCAGGCCTGCAAACAAGCAGGCATCGAGATCCCTCACTACTGTTATCATCCCAAGCTGCCGGTCTCAGGCAACTGCCGCATGTGCCTCGTGCACGTCGCGATGCCGGGCCGCCCCGGGGCGGATGGCAAGCTACCGATGAACGAGGACGGCACTCCCAAGGTGTTTCCGATGCAGCTTCCGTACGAGCCGCAGACCCCTCGGGGCGTGATCGGCTGTGCCACAGGCATCATTCCGGGAATGGAGATTTACGCGAGTAGCCCCGAGACCAAGGAGATGCGCGAGGCAATAATGGAATCCTTGCTCATCAATCACCCTCTCGATTGTTCGATTTGCGATCAAGCCGGTGAATGCAAATTGCAGGAGTACTCGTATGATCATGGTCAAGCTAAGAGTGAGTTTGAGGAGTTTAAAGTTCATAAGCCCAAGGCAATAAATTTGGGCCCAAGAATTACTCTAGATGCTGAGAGATGTATCCTATGTACCCGCTGCATTCGTTTCACAAAGGATATAGTTGGAGATGATGCGTTGGGTATCGTGAATCGTGGTAGCTATAATACAATTTCCACCTATCCCGGAGAGTCTTTTAATAACAATTATACCTTAAACACTGTGGACATATGTCCGGTTGGGGCATTGACATCAAATGACTTTAGATTCCAGATGCGTGTCTGGTTTTTAAAGGAAACCAAAAGTATTTGTACTGATTGCGGTAGCGGTTGCAACGTGTTGATCGGTTCCCGTGAGAATAATATGTACCGTTATGAGCCTCGACAAAACGATGCGGTAAACGGTCATTGGATGTGTGATTCTGGTCGATTGAACTATAAGTGGATTGGGCGTGAGGATCGCCTAAATATAATCAAGAGCCCAAAGGGTGCCATCCCTTGGCCCATGGTTCTTAAGGAAATATCCGAGCACCTTGGTTCCGTTGAAAGAGGTTCAGTTGCGATTGTGGCTTCAGCTAGGCAAACTAATGAAGAGCTTTACCTGCTTAACCACTTGGCAAAGCACCTGGATGCGACGACTGATTCCGTACCGCGCCGTGGCAAGGCAGATCACCTATTGATCGTAGAGGACCGGAACACTAACACGACCGGGGCGCAGCTCACCGGGATTACGACCAAGCGCGTCGGCTCGAAACTGTCGTCGATTGCGAAGAGTATAAGCGATGGCAGGGTGAAGACTCTGATTGTTTTTGGTGAGGACGTCACGAAGTACGGCATTGATTCAAAGTTGCTGAAGAAAGTCACACTCATCGTAAGCGACATCCTGCCGAACGAAACCACAAAGTTGGCGGATTACTTACTTCCCGGTTGTGCACATGCGGAGAAGCGCGGCACATTTACCAACGTGAAGGGTCGAGTACAGAAATTCATGAAGGCATTGGAACCGCCTGGCGACGCACTGCCGGAATGGGAGGTGCTGCACGAGCTTGTTCACAACGTGACTGGGCTGGACGGATTCAAGAGTATTGAGGGATTGTTCAACCAGATGGCCGGCGAGGTGAAGTCGTTCAAGGAGGCTGAACTGACTTGGGCTGGCCTAGGCGATCTCGGTGCAGACGTAAAGTTGTAATGCCGGAGTTTATCACAGAACTGCTGACCAATCACCCGTGGCTGATAGTGGCCATCAAGGTGCTGGGTGTGTTCGCAGTGGTGATGCCTATGGTGGCTTATTCGGTGGTTGCGGAGCGGCGTATTTCTGCGTTTATTCAGGATCGAGTCGGGCCGAACCGGGTAGGAATCCCATTCACAAATATAAAGTTGCTTGGCCTGGGTCAACCTTTGGCTGATGGTCTAAAGTCGTTTTTGAAGGAAGATTTTACACCGGGTCATGTGAAGCGAATTTATTACTGGATGGCACCTGCTGTATCGATGACTCCGTCGTTCATCGTCTTTGCTGTGATCCCGTTTGGTTCCATGCTGGGGATGCAGAAAATGGTAATCGCCGATTTGAATGTAGGTATACTTTTTACTTTCGGTATAGTTTCGTTGGGTGTTTATGGCATTGTATTAGCTGGATATTCAGCAAATTCTAAATATCCTTTTCTAGGTGGGATTCGGTCTAGTGCTCAGATGATTTCATATGAGATTGCTATGGGCATGTCGGTAGTTCCTGTTTTTATGCTTGCTGCGGATCCAGCTTGGCGTGATGGATTAACGCCAGACTGGAAGGCATACCTTGAGGGCACAGGATTGTTGAATCTTTCCAGTGTGGTTGCTTATCAGAGCGACAGCCTATTTAGCTGGTTGATTTTTAAACAGCCTATTGCCTTTTGGATTTTCCTTATTTCAATTTTCGCAGAGACCAATCGCCTTCCGTTTGACCTTCCAGAGTCTGAAACTGAATTGGTTTCAGGATACAACACGGAATACAGTTCAATGAGATTCGCCCTTTTCTTTATGGGAGAATATGCTGCTATGATCGCTGGATCTGCCCTTATGGTTGTACTGTTTTGTGGAGGTTGGACTCTACCATTTGGAGAATATTTTAATACTCCAGCTCAAGGGCTTGTTCAGGGAATTGTTCACATCCTAGTTTTTATAGGCAAAATCGCTGTTTTTCTTGGTCTAATGATCTGGGTGCGATGGATGTTGCCGCGTTTTAGGTATGATCAGTTGATGAATATCGGCTGGAAACGTTTCCTGCCGGTAAGCCTGGCAAACATTATCCTGACAGCCATTGTGCTTTGGGCAGTTGCGTAGAGGTCGTAAATGAAAGTAAAACGTGCAAAACTAAGTTGGCTTGAGCGTCTCTATATCCCTTCGATACTGAACGGGTTTAAGGTAACGATGCGGCATTTTTTTTCATGGAAACGATCTGAGGTTTACGCGGACAAACAGTCTAATTTTGCCGCCAAGACGACGATGCAGTATCCGGAGGAGAAATGGCCTGTGCCAACCGGATATCGCGGCGCGCCTTATTTGGTAAAGGACGTCGACAACAGTACGAAGTGTGTTTCTTGTCAGCTATGCGAATTTGTCTGTCCTCCTAAGGCGATTCGAATTACGCCGCCTGGAAGAGACGGTGATGTTGATCGAGAGGGGGCGGAGAAAATGCCCGAAGCATTTGATATCAATATGCTTCGTTGCATTTATTGTGGGTTTTGCCAAGAAGTTTGTCCAGAGGAGGCAATTTTTTTACTCAAGGATTATGTTATCACTGGGGAGAATCGTGAGGAGCTGATTTACGACAAGGAGAAATTACTCTCGCTAGGTGGATTGGATCAACGTGCCTACGATCACCATGTTCAGGAGGGTGTTGATGAGGGCATCAAAAAGTGGGAGAAGAAAACGGAGGACGCGAAAAACCAACCTGCGTTTCACTAGAGTAATATGGAATCCGTCCTCTTCAACATCTTCGCTGTACTGGCCGTGTTAAGTGCGCTGCTGGTGGTGGTGAACCCTTTGAGCAGAAGCCCGGTGACGAGCGCGATGTTTCTCGTTACTACGATGATATCTATTTCCGGACTATTTGTGCTACTGAATGCGTATTTCCTCGCTGCTGTGCAGATCCTAGTCTACGCCGGGGCGGTGATGGTTCTGTTCCTGTTTGTCATCATGCTGCTGGACGTTCAGGAAACAGCTCGGAGGAAGCTTAGGATCGTTAGCCTCGTGATGGGCTTTGCTGCTGTGGGTGCGTTGTTTGGAGTGTATAAGAGCTCGGTCGAGGCTACCTACGAAGATGTCGAAGCCGTTGATGAAGTAGTTGTTGGTAGTACGGAAGCGCTTGCCCGAGGGCTATTCAGTAAAGATAACGGATTTATACTGCCGTTTGAGATCGTCTCGATCCTGTTGTTGGTTGCGATGATCGGAGCAATATTGTTGAGCAAAAAAGAGCTGCGATGATGGAGCCGACTCTGAGTCATTATTTGTTGGTAAGCGGGGCGTTGTTCTCGATCGGCCTGCTGGGCGTGATCGTGCGGCGAAACCTGTTGATCATCTACATGTCGCTCGAGTTGATGCTCAATGCCGCAAACGTGGCGCTGGTCGCCATGTCGCGCTTTAACGGAAATCTGGACGGGCAGGTCATGGTGTTTTTCATCATCACCGTGGCGGCTGCCGAGGTGGCGGTTGGTCTGGCGCTGATCGTGGCCCTTTACCGAAAACGCCGAACCGCCGAGGTAGAGGATTTGGCGACGATGAAACTTTAAGATGGAATTCGCTGCTTGGCTCATCCTGTTGCTGCCGTTGATTTCAGCGGTGATGATCGGCATTGGTGCGTTTCGCTCCAAACCGATCAGCGCAGGGATTTCCATCGCAGCAGTCGTGGGGTCGTTCATTTTGACAATCGTCATGGTGGCAACCGGGGATGCTAACATACATTCCAAGGTCAGTTGGTTGGCGATTGAAGGGCTGAGTGTGGACATCGGTTTGCAGATCGACAATCTGAGCAAACTGATGCTCTGCGTCGTGACTGGTGTGGGGAGTTTGATTCACATTTTCTCGCTCGGTTACATGAAGGAAGATCGTGATTTTTCCCGCTACTTCGCCTTTCTGAGCCTGTTCATCTTTTCGATGCTCGGCATCGTGCTGGCCGACAACTTCGTAATGATGTTTATCTTTTGGGAGCTGGTCGGTGTTTCGAGCTATCTGTTGATTGGTTTCTGGTTCGAGAAACCAAGCGCAGCCGATGCGGCGAAAAAGGCGTTCATGACGAACCGCGTCGGGGATTTCGGTTTTCTACTGGGTATCCTCATGGTGTGGGCAGCGTTCGGTTCGGTCAGTTTTGACGTTCTTGAAAAGGAGGAGGCGACGGCACTTTGCGGCCTGGCTGGATTCCTGATTTTCTGTGGTGCGATGGGCAAATCGGCGCAGGCACCGTTACATGTTTGGCTGCCGGACGCGATGGAAGGCCCGACCCCGGTCAGCGCACTTATTCACGCGGCGACGATGGTCGCGGCTGGCGTGTATATGTTGTGCCGTGTATTTTTTCTGATCGAGGGCACATGGGCGATGGAGGCAATCGCCTGGATTGGGGGAGTCACCGCGTTGTTGGCAGCCCTCATGGCGGTGCAGCAGGACGACATTAAGCGAATCCTCGCCTACTCAACACTTTCGCAACTGGGCTACATGGTGATGGTGGTGGGGTTGGGCGGGGAGACTAATAACGATTATTATAAAATCACCAATGTCGCTGGAACGGATGCAGCAATGTTTCACCTGACGACCCACGCCTTTTTCAAGGCGATGCTCTTCCTTGGAGCCGGCTCGGTGATTTACGCCTGTCACCACGAACAGAACATTTGGAAAATGGGAGGTCTGCGCAACCGAATGCCGAAGACTTACTGGACATTTTTGATCGGGACATTGGCGCTCTGTGGTGTGCCTCTATTCAGTGGGTTTTTCAGTAAGGAAGCGATTCTCACAGTAGCGTACAAGGAGAACATGCCGTTGTTTTTGGTCGCGGTTGCGGTGGCCGTGCTGACGACGTTTTACATGACTCGTTTGTTCCTCGTTGCATTTTGTGGCGATCCGCGCTCTGAACATGCGGATCGCGCGAAGGAAAGTCCGGTTGTGATGACCGTTCCGCTGTTGATCCTCGCTGTGCCGTCGGTGATCGCCGGGTATTTCAATATGCACGCGCCGGATCCGTTGATCCTGTTCGCCTCGGTGATCGCGGTTGTTTTTGGCGGCCTGATGGCGAGTGGTCTGTATCGAAA
>WTHH01000270.1 GCA_011523195.1 Verrucomicrobiales bacterium | reverse complement strand
GCCTTGACTTGCGTTACGCCAGGGGCCTCGATGCGAAATTCCGTCGGTGCAGTGATCCGCACCCACGGCTCGTCATCCACCGGTTGCGCAAGGCCAAGCGGCACCGAGACAAGCCAGGCGGCAAGCCAGGCGCGATGTCCAATTCCCCGACTCAAAATGGCTTTGAAAAAGAAAAAAAGGTGACGATTTGTCGCTTGGCCAAGCGGGCAAGCGGTTAGCCAGTCAACGGCAGATCGCTCAGACTGTGAAGCCTCGAGTTGCCAACCGGACCGCGCTTGGCCAAGCTGATCCGCGATGAAAATAATCACTGCCGTCACCGCCTTTTTGTTGCTGATCAGTTCCCGGACTGAAGCAGTTGCTATTGAGATTGAACGACAGCCATTGATCCGACACAACGTCGAGTTAAACGGTCACCCCTTTGCGATCTACGAGAAAAGGGCCGATGCCAGCGCCAAAATTATCGTCCTCATCCACGGGAAAACCATCAGTGCCCTCCCGAATTTTGACCTGCAGCATGACTCCAAAAACATCTCGCTGATGGATGCCTTCGTTGCGAAGGGGTTCACCATTTACGCGATCGACCTGCGAGGGTTTGGCAATACCCCGAGGGATGACACCGGCTGGATCACCCCTAACAAGGCGGCCAGTGACGTGATCCAACTGCTCGAGTGGATAGCCACCCGTCATCCGAATCGGAAACCCGCCCTCTTTGGTTATTCGCAGGGGGCCAAGGTGTCGCACCTGGTGGCTCAGAGAAAACCGTCGCTTGTAGCCAACCTCATCCTGTTCGGCCACCCGGTCGCAATACCCGCCATCGCTGCTTCATTGAACGGAAAATCATCCAACAAAACCAGCAAGCCTCCCCGCAAGCCCAACACGGTTGAGTGGTCGTCTGACGGCTTTATCGCCGAATCTGTGTCGCCGAAGGTCATCGACCTGTACGTCTCGGCCTGCCTGAAGATGGATCCGGTGTTGGTCGACTGGAATCGCGTTGGCCAATGGAGCCAACTCCAGCCGCAGGCGATCAAGGTACCCACGCTGTTGATTAGTGGTGAACATGATCCGTATGCCCCTGCCGAAAAACACGCGACCTTCTTCAAAAACATCGGCTGCCCGGACAAGGCCTGGGTGATCATTGCGAACAGCGGGCACAATGCCCACGTCGAAAACACGGCACCCCGACTGGTGAACGGCGTGGTCAACTTCTTGAGACGCAACCGTTAGGGGCCGGCGTCCCGACTCAAACCGGCTCAGCAACGGAAAACTCGTTGACGTTCTGCCGCTTGACCAGGCGATTGGCTGCGGCGTTGTCGATGAACTGTTCGGTCTCGGCGTCAAAGCGCAGTTTTTGATTGCCGACCCGGTGCGCAATGTTGCCCATGTGCATCACGGAGGTCGTCAACTGCGCGATGCCGACGTCCGCATTGGGCAGCTCGCGTGAACGGATGCATTCAACGAAGTTCTGCTGATGCTGCGGATCGGGGTGACGACCGTACTGCTGCTCCACCAACCGGCCGTTGGAGGCGAACACTTGCCAACCGCCGCCATGCCGGCCGAGCATCATCATGTCCTTCGTGCCGTAAAACTCGATGCGCGTCGCACACTGCGGCCAGTGCGGGAACTTGTCGCTTGCGCGGATGCTGCCGTTGATCTTGTTCATCGCCCCGGCGAAATGCGAGTGCTCGAAGGTCAGGACAAAACCGGGATAATCGTACTGCAGGATTTCCACGTCCGGCACCTCGGCGTCGTCGCCATTGTGCTGGATGCGCCCACCCGATGCGGACACCGCGGCCGGGGCGGCGGGATCGCCCATCACCATCAGCGCGAGGTCGAGCTGGTGGATACCATCATCGGCCAGGTCGCCGCCGGAGTAGTCCCAAAAATAGTGCCAGCCAGCGTGGAAAATACGGCTATGATACAGTCGTGGTCTGGCCGGGCCAAGCCAGGTTTTCCACGAGAACCCCTTCGGTGGACTGCCGCTTGGCCCGAGGTGAAATGGCCCGCCACCCTTGAGGTTGAACACCTTGACCAGGCGCACGTCACCCAGTTTTCCGGACTGAATGTAGTCCCGTGCCGCGAGGGTGTACGGCGCACTGCGATTCTGCGTGCCAACCTGCACGATCCGCCTGTACTTGCGCGCCGCCTCGACAAGTTTTCGCCCCTCCCAAATGTTGTGGCTGAACGGCTTTTCGACGTAGACATCCTTGCCCGCCTGACAGGCGAGGATAGAGGCCGGCGTGTGCCAGTGATCCGGCGTGGCCACCACCACGGCGTCAACGTCCTTGTTGGCATAAACCTCCTCCATGCGCCGCGCCAGCAACGGCTTGCGGCCGCCCTGCTGTTCAGCCATATGGTCGGCGATTCGCACAAGGCGATCCTCGTGAATGTCGCAAATCTGGATGCACTCCACATCGCTCCGCTTGGCCAAGCTCGAGGTGACCTGCGTGCCCCGGCCGCCGCAGCCGATCAGCGCCACCTGCACGCGGTCGTTGGCACCCCGCACTTGGCCAAGCGCCGGGAAACCGAGCGCCGACGCGGCCAAGCCGCTCTTCAGAAATGTTCTGCGTTTTATGGAGTTCATATGCCGAAAAAACTAGCACCGTACCCCGGCGCTCACGACTTTAATGTTGGCCTTTTTCAGTGGACGCAGGGAGGCTCCCGCCGGTGTTTGGCTTTTTCAAAAAACTGCGACGCAGAAAAATTCGGGGGGGTACTTTTCACGCGGAGTGGATTACCATCCTCGAGACCAACCTCGGCGTTTCCGGCTACTGCCGCCCGAAGATCAGCGGGAGCTGCAGGAACATGTCATGGTGTTTCTCGCTGAGAAACGATTCGAGGGCTGCGGCGGATTGGAGATCGACAACGAGATTCGCGTGACCATCGCCGGGCAGGCCTGCCTTTTGCTGCTGCACCGCGAACCGGCCTATTACCCGTCGCTGAAAACGATCCTCGTTTACCCCAGCTCTTATCTCGCAAAAAATCCTTACGATGCGGACGAGAAATCGCACCGACTGGGAGAGTCGTGGCAGTACGGCCCGGTCGTGCTCGCGTGGGACTCCAGCCGGCGCGGCGGCAAAAACGCCTTCGACGGGCACAATGTCGTCGTGCACGAGTTCGCCCATCAACTGGACCAGATGGACGGTGTCGCCGACGGTGCCCCCACGCTGGGCAAGGGTGAACCGCTCGATGCCCGCAAGCTAAAGTACCGCTCGTGGGCACTGGTGTTCAGCCGCGAGTTTGGGTGCTTCGAACGCAAGGCGGCCAACGGCAAAAAGACGGTGATCGACCATTACGGTGCGACCAACCCGGCCGAGTTCTTTGCCACCGCCACCGAGGCGTTCTTTGAGAAACCGCGGCAGTTGAAAAAGAAAAGACCGGAGCTGTATGAAGAACTCCGATCTTACTACAAACAGGATCCGGCTAACTGGGCCAAATCCAATTCAACGTAAAAAATTACCAATTGTCGCGACGACCACCGCCGCTACCGCCGCCGCCACCTGAGCGGTCTTCGCGCTGACGCGCCTCGTTGACCGTCAGCTTGCGGCCCATGAAATCAGCCTCGTTAAATTTCTCCACCGCAGCCTTGGCCTCTTCGTCCGTGGCGTAGGTGACGAATCCGAATCCGCGCGACCGCCCCGTGTCCCGGTCATGCAGCACAACTGCGTCAGTGATCTCTCCTGCCTCTGCAAAAAATTCGCGTAGGTCATCCTCCGTGGCCTCCCATTTGAGGCCTCCAACAAATAGTTTATTTCCCATGATAGGTCCTGTCTCATCCGGCAACACCCTGAACGGGGAGGTGCCGAAAGCGGCAAGGTGAAGCCCCGCCACCACCTTGGCAAGCGGTAAAGTCGCTCAATTAGATTTTTTTGTAATGGGGATTTCCCACACAAACTGCCCACATTCGCCGCCATTTTATGACACGGCCGCTTCGTCAAACGCTTGGTTTGCGGTTGATTCGTCGGTCGTTCTCTGGCATGGAGGGTCGCCCATGAAGTGTACATTGACGGTTTGTTTTGCGACGGCACTCCTGACGACCGGCTTGGCCAAGGCAACGGCTGAACCGGCGCTGAAGCTGCATTTTGTTGGAATTGAAAACCTGATCCAGCGTGAGGACGCCAAAACGCTCACGGCAGTCTGGGCTCAAAAAGAGACGCGTACCCTCCGAACCGAGGCACTGGGCAAACTGGCCAAGCACCTCGCCGCCCAATCCGGCAAGGGTGTGTCGATCTTCAACTCAATCCTGCCAGACATCGGCCTCGGCGAGACGTACCTGACGATCGCCCCCGGCGACCGCAACCCGGACGTCACATTCATGGCCGCGATGAGCAAGACGCGCGGCGGAGAGTGGGTCAAGCGGCTCAAGCAAATCTCAGCCCATGACGGAATCGAGCCGGAGGAGAAAATCCAGGCCGGCTACACCGGCTGGCGGGTGGACTACAAAAACGGCCGCAGTGTCGGCTTTGGTTACGCGAACGGCTGGCTGCTGCTCGGGATCGGCAAGTCGACTTTTGTGGCTTTAAAGCAGGCCTCCCAGCAAATCGCTGAAACGGGCCGCCCCTACCCGGCAAATACCGAGCAGGACCTGACGCTTGAGCTGAGCCTTCTCTCCCAGTTACCGGCTCTGCAAAATCTGCTGTCAGAGAAAGCCAACGCCTTCCGGCTCACGTCCCGGTTGCGAAAAGATAATTTTTTCACCAAGGCAGTCGTGACGTATGACGAGGCGCTATCGGCCGATACTGCCAAGTGGGAAATCCCAACCCGGACAATTACCGAGCCGTTGGCCAGTTTTACAGCCGCACGCGGAGTCGGGCTGGCCACCGCCAGGAGTGTTCTCGGCCAGATCCAGCTCAAGCCGGCCAACGATCAGTTCTTTGCATGGTCGCAGGCACGCACAAAGTTCCAGTCGTTTTTCGCCGTGAAGGTCGGTGATCCGGCAGCGGAGATCGCCGGCCTAGCCAAGCGCATTGACACGTTCAAGAAACCGGGTGGCGCGGGAGAAAACTATATTGGCAAGGTGGTTCACGACCCGAAAAAGCCGGTCGTCACCTGGGGCAACGTGCCGCTGTTTGCGCCGTACCTCACCAAGGCCAACTCGACCGACAAGGGCTATGTGGTGGGCGGCGTGTTCCCACCGGATCCCATCAAGAAACCGATCCCGCAGGAACTGCTCAATGAGTTCATCAACAAGAAGAACCTTGTTTACTACAATTGGGAGATCACCGGGCAGCGTCTCGAGAAATGGAACCTGCTGATCCAGTTTGCCGCCATTCTTTCTGACCGACGCGAGCAACTAGTCAACAAGACCAAGGGCATCGACTTCATCACCTCGCTTTACCCGAAGCTCGGCAACACGATCACCGACGCCACCGTCAATGGCAAAGAGCTGACCATCACGCGCAAGTCGCACCTCGGCCTCTCCGCGCTGGAGATCGCGCTTCTCACCCGTTGGCTCGACAACCCGCAGTTCCCCAAGCCCACGCTCGAGTGGCCCAAGCCGGCGGAAACACCGCGCGCCAAGCCAAGACGCATCAAGCCGAGAAAAAAACCGGCGGCCAAAAAGTAGCGGCATCCATGCTCAAGCTCGGCGTCAACATCGACCATGTCGCCACGGTGAGGGAAGCCCGTTACCGTGGACAAACACAGGGCGAGCCTTGCCCCGTTGAGGCCGTTCGGATGGCCGAAACTGCCGGGGCACACGGGATCACCGCCCATCTGCGCGAGGATCGGCGTCACATTCAGGATCGTGACATCTGGGCCATACGTGAGGCTGTCACGACGAGGCTGAATTTTGAAATGGCCAACACGGCCGAGATGATCGACATCGCCACACGGCTCAAGCCGGAGGCCGTTTGCCTCGTCCCGGAAAACCGGGCTGAGGTCACCACCGAGGGCGGGCTCAATGTGGCCGGCCAAATCGACGCCATCACCGCCACCGCCCAGGCGCTTGGCCAAGCGGGCATCGAGGTCAGCCTTTTCATCGACCCCGATCCGAAACAAATCGAGGCCACCTCCCGAACAGGCAGCCCGTTCATCGAGCTGCACACTGGGGCGTTCGCCGAGGCGTATGCCGACGAAGCCGGGCGCACTGCGGAAATCGAGCGCTTGGCCAAGGCCGCCGAACAGGCCAAGGCGCTTGGCATCGGTGTCAATGCCGGTCACGGCATCAACTACGAAAACGTCCGTGCAATGTTTGCCGTGCCGCACCTCAACGAGTTGAACATCGGCCACAGCATCGTCAGCCGAGCGATCACTGTCGGCCTTGGCCAGGCGACCGGCGAGATGCTCGAGCAGATGG
>WTHH01000181.1 GCA_011523195.1 Verrucomicrobiales bacterium | reverse complement strand
CCTGCGCGATTTTGCCAAGGAACAGGGGCTGCCGTACTTTTATGACGTCATCGACGACGAGGACGGAAAGTGGCAGTTCGACGCCTCGCAGGGCCTGCTCAAGCGCCAGTACGGCTCACGTTACGCCGGTGTCTGCCACGCGGCTCTGCCGCAAAAAGGGCACCTACGTCCCGGCGAGATTTTGTTCGGCACCGACTCGCACACCTGCATGGCCGGTGCGTTCAACCAGTTTGCCACCGGCATCGGCAACACCGACGCCGGCTTCGTGATGGGCACCGGCAAACTGCTGATCAAGGTTCCGGAGACGATGCACTTCCGCCTCGAGGGCGAGATGCAGCCGGGCGTCATGGCCAAGGACATCATCCTGCACGTGATTGGCGAGATCGGATTCGACGGCGCGACCTACCGTGCGATGCAGTTCGACGGCCCGGGCGCGACCAGCCTGTCGATGGACGACCGCATGACCGTCGCCAACATGGCCATCGAGGCCGGCGGCAAAAACGGCATTTTTGAGTACGACGAGAAAACCAAGGCGCTCGTCGACGAACGCACTCAGCTCAACGGCACCAAGAGCGACTTTGAACCGGTCGAGCGCGACGAAAACGAGACGTTTATTTACGACTCGACCATCGACCTGAGCGCCCTCGAGCCGACCGTCGCCTGTCACCCCGACCCGGGCAACCGCAAGCTCGCCCGCGAGATGACCGACATGAAACTCGACCGCGCCTACATCGGCTCCTGCACGGGCGGCAAGACGAGTGACTTTTTGGCGTTCGCCGAGGTGGTGCGCGGGCAGGAGGTCCGCATCGACACCTTTGGCGTGCCTGCCACCCCTGAGATCGTCAACGACCTGCAGACCACCGAGTGGGACGGCAAGCCGGTATGGAACATCCTCACCGACGCCGGCGTGCGGATGACCGAGAACGCCGGCTGCTCCGCCTGCCTTGGAGGGCCGGTAGACACTTTCGGCCGCATGAACGAAGGCGGCATGAAATGCATCAGTGCCACCAACCGTAACTTCCCGGGCCGCATGGGCAGCAAGGAGAGTGAAGTTTATTTGGCCAGCCCGGCCACCGTCGCCGCCAGCGCCCTAGCCGGCCACGTCGCCGACCCACGCGACTACCTGAATTAAGCCCCACTTGGCCAAGCGAAGCAAAGGAAAGGGGACATTCCTGTCTCCAAATCAGCGGGTGGATTAAATACGGGGACAGGAATGTCCCTGCTCTTGTATTCTCTTCTCCCTTCCGCTTGGCCAAGCGCGTTGTTTGACAGGCGTGAAAATGCCGTGCTAGGTTGCCAACCTTTCCGGGCATGACAACGGTACTCGAACATCCGGTCTTGGTGCTCAACCGGCTTTGGCAGGCGGTCAATATCTGCTCTGCCCGGCGGGCGCTATCCATGTTGTTCGAGGGCAACGCGCAGGTCGTCCACAGCCAGGAGGGCAACTTCGACACCTTCAGTTTCAACGAGTGGGCCGATTTTTCCGAGCGCGAGCCTGGCCCGGAATGCATCAACGGCGTGAGCATCTCGCTGCGGCTCCCGAGGGTGATCCTTCTGATGGTGTACGACCGCGTACCTCGCAAGGAGGTCAAGTTCACCCGCCACAATATTTTTCAGCGCGACAAGAACACCTGCCAGTATTGCGGGAAGAAATTCGACACGCGCGACCTGAATCTCGACCACGTTGTGCCGCGTCAGCACAACGGCCCGACCACGTGGGAGAACATCGTCTGCTCCTGCATCCCGTGCAACACGCGCAAGTCCAACCGCACCCCGGAGCAGGCCGGCATGCACCTGATCCGGCAGCCACGCAAGCCGCGTTGGCATCCGTTCATGCAGGTGCGATTCAGCCTGCACTACCACGAGAGTTGGCGGTACTTTCTCGACATTGCCTACTGGAACGTCGAGTTGGGTGAGGATTTGCAGTAGTGCTAAGTGCGCCTAGCAGGCGGCCGACTTGGCTTCCTCGATCAGCTTCCAGAATTCCGGATTTTCCTCCAGCGTCCTGTCCTCGCCTCCGGGCAGCTTGTTGCGATAGAGAAAGTCGCGCAGCTGTTTTTTCGCGTGCAGAATCCGGTGGATCAACACCCCGAGGTCGTGCCGTTCGAAATACACACGGTAGTTGCCCAACCGGAAGCGAAACATGTGGTGGCCGTCACGATTGAGCCGGCCGAACTTGTCCATCTCGTCGCTGCGGATGTCATGCGGCAACCCACGGAATTCGCCGAGTATCTCCAACTGCAGCTCCTTGGGCAGCGTGCCCAGCTCCGCCGCGGCGGTGGGAGTGAAGATAATCTGGAAGGGCGTCATAGCAGGGGGCGATCGTGGAAAAAAATGGCAGCGTGTACGAGAATCGAACTCGTCTTTCCGCCTTGAGAGGGCGGCGTCCTAACCGATAGACCAACACGCCTTGCCGGGCCGCGATTTATGGCGAATTCCGGGAGGCCGGTCAACCTGAAACGCGTTTGGCCAAGCGGCGGATGCCCGGGGCTCACTTGGCCAGGCCTGACGTCCACCGTCGCCGGAACACTCCGGCCAGCGTGCTGGTGAGCGCCAACTGCGCGTCGTCGAACAGCGTGTAAAACACCGGTACGACGAGCGGCGTGAAGAGTGATGCCGAAAGCATTCCGCCGATTAGCGTCAGACCGAAACTACGATAACTCAATCCCATCTCACCGGCCTCGGCCAAGACCATGGGGATCATTCCGAATATGGTCGTCAACGCCGTGATGGCGATGGGTCGGAATCGGTGTTTCGCCGACCGCAGCAGGGCGGTCGTGCGGTCGTGGCCGTCTCGGCGCAGGCGGTTAGTGTAGTCGATCAGCACGATGCCGTTGTTCACCACTACACCTACCAAAAGCATGCCGCCGATCATGCCGAGCATATCCATATTAACTCCAGTAATATAATGGATCCAGACCGCGCCGATGCCCGCCAGTGGGATTGTGAATACGATTGAGAGTGGCATCAGTACGCTTTCAAATAGGAACGCCATGAGCATATAGATGAATATGATCGACATCCATAGGGCAAACACCCCAGTCAGAATGTCTTCAATGTCAAAGCCGCGCCTAAGTGAGCTAAATGAGATTCCTTCCGGTAAATCAATATTTTCCTTGGCTGCATCGATAGCCTTTCGGGCTTCTTCCTCACGTCCAGCTTCTAATTCCATAGTTAATGTGTGGCTAACAGATTTGTTCGTGCGCCTAATGTAACGCGGACTGCTAAGCATTGACGGGCTGGTAATAGTGCCTACGGAGCTAAACCTTCCATCCTCTGCTGGAACAAGAAAGTTGTTCAGGTCAGCCAATTCAGCTCGATCTTCTTGACTAAAACGAACTCTTACAGGAATTTGCCGGCCTTCACTCTGGAAACGTGGCAGTGTGCTGCCCCTGAGAGCACTACCAACCAAGCCGGCGAGAGTGGTTGGGTTAACGCCTAGGGAATTTGCCCTTTCCCGATCGACGACTAAAGCCATCTCGTTTGGGGTATCGTCTTGTCGCTCACTCATGGCCAGCACACCGGGTAGATTTCTAAATAAAGGCTTTAAGCTATCAGCAACCTCTTCTAGTTGTATTGGATTAGGCCCTACCAGTCTTATGTAATATCTTTCCTTTCTATCCTGTTTTTCTTCTCCTTCGCCTTTGCGCTCATAGCCTGTTTTTAATCCGGGGACCTCGGGCAATAGTTTAAAAATTTTCTCAGCTACCTCACTGGAAGGTGACTTACTTTTTCTGTCTGCCTTAAGCCAGCCCTCAAGTGAGCCGTACCAGGAACTGTAGCGTATAAAGTACCCCTCAAGCTCAAATTCATCCTTTCGTGATTTTAATATTTCTTCGACTTCCCCGAAGTATTTTTCTCGATCCTCCATATTAAATTGGCTTGGAAAGCGAAACGAAATGTTAAATTGGCTTTCCTCTCTTTTTTCGTCCATAGAGAATTCTACTTTTTGAAAAGTGTAAAAATAAGTTAGGCAAAACAGAACTAGAAATATGACGCCCAAGTCTATTCTACGTTTTAGGTAGTATTGCAGTGCATAATTGTACCATTTGTTGAATCTCTCAAACGTGGAATCATACAATTTGCTAAGCCGGGTTTGAATCGTTTTAGCAAATCGGCTTGACCAATTCGATTTATCTAGTGGTTTCCGTTTAAGTGTAAGAAAAACGCAAAGTGGCACAAAAACCAAAGCGATCGCCAATGATGCGAGTAAGGCGGTTACTACCGGCAACGCTAAGCGCATCATAAAAAACCTTATCTGCCCATCCACCAATAAAGCCGGCAAAAAAACGATGATTGTTGTGAAGGTTGCTGTGGTAATGGCCAGTCCGATTTCCTGAACACCCTTGATACATGCAACTCGTCGGCTCATTCCGCTCAAGAAGTGACGCTGTATGTTCTCTGCTACAACAACAGAGTTATCAACCAGAAGGCCCACACAGATTACTAGGCCTAGAATGGTTAGCAGATTCAGCGATTCTCCTGCGAAGTACATCACGGCTACTGACATAAAAAGGCAAAGTGGAATTGCTAGAGTTATAATAAGTGTAATACGAAAACGCCGCAAAAAGAGGTATAATATAATCGCTGCAAAAAACGCCCCAATTTTGCCATTCGAGAATAGAGTATCGAGTTGTGCCATTACTATTCCGCCCTGATTTAAATACATATGTAGTTCGAATTCTGCCAAATCTGGATCTTCTTTAATCCGGTTCAACTCCGTTACGACCTGCTCACAGACAGCCACCGTATTTGCGGTGCTCTCTTTCGTCAGTGTAATGGCCATTGCATTCTTGGAATTCACCCGAGTGATGTAACGCTTTTCCTCAGGCTCGTATTTAAGCACAGCAATATCGCTTAAGATGATGTTGGTACTCAGTGGTAAATTTCTCAATTCTTCCACCGTTCGGTATGTACTTGTAGACTTGAGAAGATACTTTTTACCTCCATCCTCCACATTACCGCTAGCGAGGTTAAAATTATCCCCTCGAAGCTTTTGCGAGAGCGTGTAAATGTCGAGGTCGTATGCCTCAGATTTGTCTTTATCGATTTCAATGATGATCTCCTTTTCGTCTAGACCTCGCGCATCAACGTTAGCTATTCCGTCGATGCGTGAAAGAGGAGTTATGATTTTTCTATTTACAAAATCGTATAAGTCGACATCCGGAGAAACGTCGTAAGCCATGCCTATCATGCAAACTGGTATGCCTGATGTGTCCATTTTGTAGATGTATGAATACTCCACATCCTCGGGAAAGCGTAGTTTGGCTCGGTCAAGCCGATCGCGTACCTCCCGGTATGCTACGTCCATATCTGCACCTTGCTTGAAATTTAGATATACAGAGGCCGAACTTGAAGAGCATGATGCAGTCATTGAGTCAATACCCCTAACGGTGCTCAACTCCTCCTCAAGTGGAATCGCAATTTTTTCCATTGTTTCTATTGGAACTGCAGATTTCCAATGGACACGTATAGATATCGAATCACCCTCGAAACCTTTTGGTAAAAGCTCTAGTTGGAGGCGACTAATCGCAATCAAGCCTACTGCTAAGATAGTAAGAAAGAGGACGAACATGCTAACCCGGCGATTGAGAGACAACCGGGTGATCTTCGTGGCGAGTTCGTTGGATTCCATCAGGGAGCCGATTGGCCAAGCGGTGAAACAGAATGAGGCGAATGCAGGATCGGGTCAATGTCGCATCCCGCAAGGGCATACGTTGGCCAAGCGCTTTAGGTTACTCCGCCGCGCTTGGCTTGGGCGAGCGGCCTAGGACAGTGGCGAGGGTATTTTGAAGCGCCTTTTGTGCGTCATCGATCAGTGAGTAAAAAACCGGCACCGCCAGCAGGGTAAACAGCGTGGCCGAGGCCATCCCGCCGATGATCATGAAGCCAAAGCTCTCGAAGCTGCGCCCCATATCAGAGGCCGAGATGAAGGCCAACAAATTCACACCTACAATGCCTTCGATAAAGCTTCCGATCGATTTCAGGTAGGTGGCAAAAGTCAACGGAACCATGCCAAAGATGGTGGTCATCGCAGTCATCACGATCGGGCGGAACCGGTGACGAGTCGCAAGCAGCAGTGCTTCGTTGCGCGCCATGCCTCCGGCGCGAAGGCGGTTGACGTAATCGATCAATACAATGCCGTTGTTGACCACGACACCGATCAACAGGATGCAACCCACCATGCCCATGTCGTCAATGCTGACACCAGTGATGAAGTGTGCCCAAATAGCACCTATAGCCGCAAGCGGGATGGTGAGAACGATCGAGAGCGGCATCAGGACGCTCTCGAACAGGA
>WTHH01000394.1 GCA_011523195.1 Verrucomicrobiales bacterium | reverse complement strand
TCGCACGGGATTTTTCATGACTGCATCGTGCACGATTTCGACATGCTGCGCTTTATCACCGGCCGTAATCCTGTCGAGATTTTCGCTGTCGGCAGCAGTTTCGTCGAAGGCATCGGAAAACTAAACGACCTGGACAACGTTCTCGTCACTCTCAAGTACGATGACGGCATGATTGCCAGCATCGATGTGAACCGGTTTGCGGCATACGGGTACGATCAACGAATCGAAGTGTTCGGCAGCGAGGGGATGTTGCAGGCAGAAAACCGGGCGCCGGTTTCCACTGTGTTGTCGAACAAGGACGGGCTGCACCGGCCTACGATTGAGCACTCATTCCCCAGTCGATACAAAGAGGCGTACCGGCGCGAGCTGTTTGAATTCCTCGAATGCATAAAAGAGGGAAAGCCGGCCCCTGTCACGCACGAAGAAGTCCGCATGAGCTTCATCCTCTCAGAGTTGGGAGAACAGTCCCACCGCGAAAACAAACCGCTCAAAGTGAGCGACCATCCCGGCCTTGCCGGCTCTGGCTCTGTTTGATACGGAAGCGCGAGATGATGATCCGATTTAAAGTACACACACTTTCGATAATTGCGTTTGCGATTTTTTTGGCGGCATCGCTTGGCCAAGCGGAGGTGGCGAAGATGCCAAACATATTGATCGTGATCGCAGATGACTTGAACAAGGATAGCGTTGGCGTCTACGGCAATAAGGATGTGAAGACGCCAAACATCGATCGGCTGGCTAGCCAAGGGATGCGGTTTAACTTGGCGTACACATCAACGGCCATGTGTGCACCGACACGCCAGCAGATGTACACCGGCCTGTACCCCGTCCGGAGCGGGGCGTATCCGAATCATTCCAAGGTCAAGCCGGGCACGAAGAGCCTCGTGCATTACCTCAAGGCACTGGGGTATCGCGTTGGGCTGAGCGGCAAACGGCACTTCGGCCCGCCGTCTTCTTTTCCGTTTGAGCAGGTTTCGAGGAAGGTGGATGCCAAAGCGATCCGTGAGTTTGTTGCCCGCGACGAAAAGCAGCCGTTCTGCCTGTTAGTCACATCGAACAGTCCGCATGTGCCCTGGTCCGCGGGCGATGCATCGCAGTACGATCCGGGCAAGCTGACCATTCCCCCCTACTGGGTAGACACACCGGAGATGCGCGAATCGTTGACCCGTTATTACGCCGAGATCACCGACCTCGACCGGGAAGTGGGCGAGTGCATGAAAATCCTCCGCGAAACAAAACAGGAGGACAACACGGCGATGATTTTCACCACCGAACAGGGCGCGCAGTATCCCGGTTGCAAATGGACCTGCTACGAGAACGGACTCAACGTCGGGTTTATCGTCCGGTGGCCCGGCCAAGTGAAACCCGGCAGCGTGAGCGATGCCATGATCCACTACGTCGATGTTGCCCCCACCCTTGTGGAGATGGCCGGTGGCGAAGCGATCAAGGGCTTGGATGGCCGGACTTTTCTCGGCGTGTTGCGAGGCAAAACCAAGCGACACAACTCGGTTACCTACGGGGTGCACACGCAGATGAATGCCATCGGCTCGCCGCCGACCGGCTACGCTGTGCGTTCCATCCGCGCCGGCAAATGGAAGTACATCATGAACCTAAACCACAAGGTGACTTTCAAAAATGCCCTCACGCAAAACGACAAGGAAAACTACTGGGCCTCATGGGTGCGTACCGCCAAGACTGACCCCAAGGCGGCCAGACTTGTGAAACGATATTTGAACCGGCCAGCCGAGCAGCTGTACGACCTGAGCAAAGACCCGCACGAGTTGAACAATCTTGCTGGCCGGGAAAAACAGGCCAAGGTCAAAGCCCGCCTGAAGCAGCAACTGCAGGATTGGATGACCAGTCAGGGCGACCTTGGCCAAGCGACTGAAATGGCAGCCAAGCGGAACAAGAAACAATGAAACTCATTCCCTGCATCCTGCTATTTGCCATCGTGGCAACCACCCAAGCCGAGGGAAGTTTCGACACTGCTTGGCCGTGGAAAAATCAAACTCAAGCAGCCGCACGGTGTGACGTGGGAGAAGGGGAAACTTTACGTGGTTGACTCCAGCAACCACCGCATCTTGAGGGTTGATTAGCGCTACTTTTCGCTGCGGTCACGCGGGACGACCTTCGCGCTCCTGGCCCATGCCTCCCACCGGTCAGCCATGATCTGGACGCGTTCCGGATGAGCGGCAGCGAGGTTGTTGACTTCCGCCCGGTCGTTGGCGAGGTTGTACAGTTCCCAGTCGTTGTCGCCAGCCGTGACGAGTTTCCAGTCGCCGATGCGAATGGCCTTGTTGCGTTCATGCTCCCAATACAAGGGCCGGTTGCCGAGTGATTTATTGGCAAAGGCCGGGAGGAGGCTCAAGCCCTGCATTGGGGGGATGTTGTTGCCGTGATAACGCTTGGGGTAGGAAGCCCCGGTGGCGGCCACTGTCGTTGCCATTAGGTCGGGGAGAAAAGCAGGCTGTGTTCTGAATTCCCCCTTGGCAGCGATGCCGTCCGGCCAATGCACAATCAACGGCGTGGCCATGCCGCCCTCGTGCACATGATGTTTGTAACGGCGGAACGGTGTGTTGGAGGCGTTGGCCCACGCGCGCCCGTAGGAGAGCATGAAGCCCCGATCGCTCTCAAGATCCTCCTTCGCGCCGCCTCCCAGTTCACCGCCCTCGGCGCAGCCGCCATTGTCGCTCAGAAAAAAAATAATCGTGTTGCCGAGACGCTCCATTTTCTTCAAAGACGCAATCAGTCGACCGACGTTTTGATCCACTGAATCAACCTGTGCGGAGTAGATTGCCATCCTCAAATCCAGCTCTACTTTTTTCTCTTTTGAAAGTTCGTCCCAGCCGCGTGCGTCTCGCGGTGCCTTGCCCCATTCTTTCCTGATCAAGCCCATGTCGAGCATCCGCTTGTAACGATCACGACTGACCTTGTCCCAGCCGCCTTCCATGTATCGGCCACGGTACTTGTCGATGTCTCGCTTGCGGGCGTGCAACGGCCAGTGAGGCGCGGTATAGGCGAGGTAGAGGAAAAACGGCCGGTCATCCCGATCGTTGGCTTCCTCGACGAACTGAATGGCGTAGTCGGTGAACGCGTCCGTGGTGTAGTAATTCCCCTCCGGCTTGACCGGCTCATTGCCAAGCGTCAGCCCACGACGCCCCTCCGGCCGAAAGAAATTCGATGCCCCGGCAATGATCCCGTAGTAGCGGTCGAACCCGCGTTGAAGCGGCCACTTTTGTTTGCCGTGATAGCCGACGTGCCACTTGCCGGACATCAGCGTGTGGTAGCCCCTTGGCTTGAGGACCTCCGCGATCGTGACGCATTTACGGTTGAGAAAACCGCGAAAACCCGGGACGCCGCGATCGTGCGACTTGGGCTTGGCCGGTGTGTTGGTCATGTGCCCGATCCCGGCCTGATGCGGATGCAGCCCGGTGAGCAACGACGCCCGCGTTGGGCAGCAGCGGCCGGAGTTGTAAAACTGGGTGAACCGGAGGCCATTGGCGGCGAGCTTGTCGAGGTTCGGAGTTTCGATCTCCCCGCCGTAGCAGCCGATATCTGAGTAGCCCATGTCGTCTACCATGATGATGACAATGTTGGGAGATGCCGGCTTGGCCAAGGGCTTGGCCAAGCCGGGGAAAAGCAACAGGGCAACAGCAAACAAATATTTTTGAGTCGAGAACATGAGATGGGAAGGGGTAGCAAAAGCCAAGGGCTTGGCCAAGCCCGGCCAAAAGAAAACAGCCCCCGATAAACAGGGGCTGTTGAAAAGCGGTTGCAGTGCTGGGTTATTCGTTTGCTTTGCCGGGGCTTGGCTTGCCGACGGCTGGCTCACCTTTGCCGTCCGGCAGGCGACGCAGCGCCTGGTCGGTTTCGAGCTTGGCGAACTTGACCTCGTCGAGGATTAGGTTGCCGGAGGCGTCGCTGTCAACGAGCTGAATCGTCTCGCCTGACTTGGCCAACTTGAAATTGGCGTGGAGGCCGTCCTTGGCTTTGCCGTTTTCATCCGCCCAAATGACCAACCGACCGTTCGCTTCAATCTTCGTCCCTTTAGGAAACTTCCATTTGCGCGGATTCTTTTTGTTGTCGGTCAGGAATTTGCCGGCCAAATCCACTTCGGCATCAGACGTGTTCACGATCTCGATGTAGTCGTCAAAGTCCCCCTGTGGATCCTTAATAGTGGCCTTGTTTTCTGCGACAACCTCGTTGATTCGCAGAGCGGATTCGTCGGCCTTGGCCGCCTTCACGCGGAAGGTGAGCGGCTTGGCCTCGGCGCGGGACGGGTAAAAATCGGATGTCATTTCTTCTCCAGCGGAGCGTGCCTCGACGTAGTAACGGACTTTTTTTCCGGCGAGCTGGGCCGGGATGTTTGCCCCGAACTCCCCGTCGTCCGCCTTGCCGTCGCCGTGTTTGCCGTCATCGTGCATGATGACCTGTTGGTACGGCTCGTTGAAACCGTCTGCGTGCCAGAGGATGACAGTCTCAGCCTTAGTGTCGCCGGTTGTCTTGGCCACGACACGGATGGTCTCATTAGACTTGGCCCCATCGATCTCATTCACCGACTCAATATTTGGCGCTGGCAGTTTCACATCCGGATGGTTCAACAAAAACTCGCGGCGGCCGATGGTGAACGGCTTGAGGCCGAGCTTGGTGCGGCGTCCGTCCGAGCTGTTTTCGACTTGTCCTTTTCTGAAGGCGTCAAACGAGCTGTGCTTGCGGACATCTTTTTCGATCTCGTCTGAGATCAACTCCGAGTAACCAGCGACCAAGGGGCCGATTTTTCCCCAGTCGATCCACTCCTCGGTAATCGTCTTCAGGTGATGCCGGTAGCGGGCCTTGATTTGAGGCACCTGAAATAGCCTGTGCATCAGAGGCCGGTCCTCGTTGTCGGCATTGTAAAACGGCTCCAGTTTTGGCCCGTTCAAACCGGAGGGCATGCCTGGGCCGCCCGGGATGTTCATCACCTCGTTGCCGTCGTGCTGCAGCAACTGGAAGCGTCCGTCCGGGTCGAGGTACAGGTTGTAATCACTTCCGCGGGTGAAATAACCCTCGTCCTGAAAAACGCACTCCAGCGCGAGCGACCACAACGCCCCGTCTAGATTAAAGCGGTCGCTCAGTTTTTCCTCAAGCAGATCTAGAGGAGTTTCATCCAACAACTTTGTGAATTGGCGCAGCTCCGTCCACGCGTCATCGGCTCCATCAGTGCGCAACTGGAATCCGGCGTAATCCTCCTTTTTGTCACCAGGATAGCGCAGGTTGCCGCGCCCCCCGCCACCGGCGCCGATCTTCCAGCGGACACCCCCGCGAGTGTTGAAATTGTCCTCAAGGAAATCCTTGTTGTACTGCTGGATGTTCGAGTAGATCCCCCAGCTCTCGCCGTTGATGACGACCTTGATGAAGTTGCCCTTGAAGGCCGGGATGTAGTCCCGGGCTACGTGCGAGTAGATGACTTCGCGCATGAACGTCGGGTCGGAGTTGCTGTTCAACAGGTTCAGCGTCTTGTAGCCGAGTAGTTTTTGGTCGTCATGCTTGTGGTCGATGTACAGGTTGATCGAGCGCTTCAAATCCGGCGACACGGAAAAGTAGGATGAGTTACCGCGATACTTTAACCCGACGTCCTTGTACAGTTTGCCATCAACGATTAGGTCCGCCGGCACAGCGACGTCGGTTCGATAAAAGGCCTCCATTTCCTCCTTCCACTCGTCGTCCTTGGTCGTGATGAACAACGTGCGGAGCGTTCCCTCGTGATACAGCCCCTTCTTGGACGGCTTCTCGTTGGAGGGAGAAAGTTTTTCGGCCTTAGAAAAATCACGTGTCGGCTCTTCCCTGCCACCGCGGTCATCCGGCCTTGGCGGCCTGCCGCCGCGATCGTCGTCCGGTCTCGGGGGACGTCCGCCCCGATCGTCGCCCGGCCGTGGAGGTCTGCCTCCCCGGTCACCGTCTGGCCTTGGCGGGCGTCCACCGCGGTCCCCATCCGGTCTCGGAGGTCTGCCACCTCGGTCTCCGTCCGGTCCTGACGGGCGTCCGCCTCGGGAGCCTCCCCGGTCGCCCCTGCGCTCACCGTCCCCGCCTCGTTTTTCGAGGACGAACTTGCGTGCCTCGACCCGCTCGGCCTTGTTCAGGATGCCGTCGCCGTCCTTGTCAAACTGGGGGAGCAACTGAATTCGCTGGCCACGGCTACCGCGTCCTCCTCGTCCGCCCCTGCTGCGACTCCCCCGGCTCGGTGGAGAGGACGGGCGCCCTTCCGCCCTGGGCTGATCGCGGGGGCGCTCCCCACGGCGGAATGCATCGCGGGCGGCCTCGCGT
>WTHH01000431.1 GCA_011523195.1 Verrucomicrobiales bacterium | reverse complement strand
GCTGGGTCAAGCGGAGGATTATTTTCCCCAGTGAAGCAAACGGCCTCGGCCGGCCGGTTTTGTCGGTGCGTCCTCGGAGCGTTTCAGCACTTTTTTGATCGCGTCCTTCTGCGTGATCCGGACCACTGAGTCGCCATTGGTTGTCTTGCTGAATTTCCCCGAAGCCTTGGCCTTGCGCTTGGCCCCGGGCTTGGCTGTCCAGCTAGTGGCCCCGGCCTTTTTCTTCGGCCCCTTGCGCGAGGCAAACCGATTTGGATCGGCGGCCTTACGTCGCTCCTCAAGCTCGGCTTCCTTTACTTTTTGAAGGTGAACCATCAGCGACCGCGTCTCGTTGCTCTGCACGATGTCCGGCCGCAACACGCCCTTGACCAGGTTCTCGCGAAGCTCGGCCGGCGTCACGCGGAGGTCGGGGTTGAGCTTTTGCAACTCGCGCCGCACGGAAGCTACCACGGCATCGCTCAACACCATCGCGCCGAGGTAATGGCGGTTGGTCATCTCCAGCCGCAACTTAAAATGGCTCAGGCCGGCCTTGTCGTGCCCCTCACGGGTCAGCAGATGAATCGTCCCCAAGTGCGCCTCTCGACCGGGCTGCATCTGCAACAAATCAAACGCCAACACCACCGGAGTCTCGGGAGCGTTCGCGCCCACGTCCTCCACGTGATGCACCTGCCAAGCGATGCCGTTGGTCATGATAATCCAGTCAACCCCGTTCATCTGCGCGTACTGCGCCGTGGCCAGAAGGTAGCGGTCGTCCGGAGCCATGCCGATCGGGCTAACACGTACAAGCATCCGCGGCTGGCCCTCGGTCTGGATCGAGAAATCGAACACCGATTCTTTGTTGTCCAGCTCCGATGTAATCTCAGAGTAGCGATCGTACCCAAACAGCTCCGACAACAGATCAAGCGCCAACGTGGCGGTGTCCGCACGGCCGGCATCGCGCTCGCGGGCCGCCTTCAACAGCGGCTTGAACCGGCGCAACGCCGCCTTGATTCGTTCCTGAATTTTATGGGGAATCTTCGCCATGAATCGTCACAACACCAAATGGACGGCTGATTCAAAGCAAGCCACCTGCCAAAAGCAAGCCGTGAGTGAATGAATTTTCAAAACCAAATTGCCCTTGAAAAGCGCCCCCACCCTGCCCCCTAATCGGCGCACATGAACAAACGCTCGCTTCAGTTTCTCGAGACCCTTGTCAACACACCCAGCCCATCCGGCCACGAATCGCGCGGACTCCGCGTGTGGCTCGACTACGTCGGCCAGTACGCCGACGAAACCTACTCCGACGCCTACGGCAACTGCGTCGCTGTGCTCAACAAGGGCGGAGGTCCGAGGCTCATGCTCGCCGGTCACGCCGACGAGATCGGCATGACTGTCAACTACATCGACGACAAAGGCTACGTCTACGTCCGCAAACTCGGCGGCACCAACCCGGCCATCACCAAGGCGCAGCGCCTCACCGTCCACACCCGCAAAGGCCCGGTGAAAGGTGTCGTCGGCAGCGTCGCCCCCCACCTGATGAAGGGCGACAGCGGCAAGGGCGGTGCGCCGCAGATACAGGATCTGTTCGTCGACATCGGCGTCAACTCCCGCAAGGCGGCCGAGAAACTCGTCCGCGTCGGCGACCCCATCACCCTCAACGACCAGTTCGAGATCCTCCGCGACGACCTCGCGATCGCCCGCGCGTTCGACAACCGCGTCGGCACCTGGGCCGTTGCCGAGACTTTGCGCCTGCTCAAAAGCGGCAAGACAAAGCTCAACGTCGAGGTTTGCGCCGTGGCCAACACCATGGAGGAAGTCGGCCTTTTTGGGGCACGACAGATCGCCTACTCACTGCACCCCGACGTCGCACTGGTTATGGACGTCACCCACGCGACAGACTATCCCACCGTCGACAAGCGCCAGCACGGCGACATCAAGGTCGGCGAAGGCCCCACTGTCACCCACGGCAACTGCAACCACCCGGAAGTCATCAAGCGAATCGAGCAGGTGGCCAAGCGGCTCAAGATCAACCTGCAACACGAGGCCATCTCCGCCACCAGCGGCACCGACACCGACGCGATCTTTTGGACACGCGGCGGCATTCCCAGTGGCCTCATCAGCCTGCCTAACCGCTATATGCACTCTCCCGTCGAAGTCGTTAGCCTCAAGGACCTCGAACAGATTCCGCAAATCATGGCAGGCTTCGCCAAGTCCATCAAACGCGGCGAAGAGTTTAAGGTGAAAATCTAGCCCGCCAGCCAAGCGCTTGGCCAAGCGCAGCTAGTGACAGCCGTCCTAGAATTTGTTTCGAGTCCCCAGAATCTTTTTCGAGACACAGATTTCGCCGATTTTCACGGATAATTTTCTACCATTCAATCTGACTTCGTACACGATCTCGCTAGCTTGGCCAAGCTATGGTGTGCTTGGCTTTGGTCTCGCCTTAGCCAATCGGGGTATCCATGATGCGCCCGTTCATTGCCCCAAACTGTTGAGCCATGTTTTTACGATCTGCCTGCCTGTTTTTGTTGAGTGCCACTTCCCTGCTTGCTGCTGAAGGAAGTAAGCTGACCTGGAAAGCGTTGCCGGATCTGCCCGGCAAACTAGGTGTTGCCGGGCCTTTTGCCGGAGCGCACAACGGCGCACTCATCGTTGCTGGCGGGGCAAACTTCCCGGAGGGTGTGCCGTGGCGTCCCACCACCGAGGGGTACAACTCGCCCAAGGTCTATTACGACACGATTGACGTGATCACCTCGGACGGTGATGGGTACAAAGTTGTCACTTCGGAAACCAAACTGCCGCAGGTGATCGGCTACGGTGTCTCGATCCCGACCAAGGATGGCGTGATCTGCATCGGCGGTGAGTGGAAGGAAAATGTCAGGGACGAGGCCGCCAAGAAATACGACTCCAGTATGCACTTCTCAGCCAAGGTGTTCATGTTGTCACACGACAATGGGGACATCACTTTGGACAACAATTTTCCAGATCTGCCTGAGGGGACCACAGCGGCTTCTGGCGGGCTGGTCGGGGATAAAATCTACATCGCCGGCGGAGACAGTGGTGAGGGTGCGACGAAAAATTTCTGGGCACTAGACTTGGCCAAGCGCGGCTCAGACGATTTTAAGTGGGAAGCGAAAAAGCCGTGGGACGGCCCGGCACGGACACATCTCATCGCGGCGAGTCAAAGCGACGGAGCAGCGGACTGCCTCTATATTTTCAGTGGCCGAACGAAGGATGAATCTGGCCAGTGGCACATGCTCTCCGATGCCCACAAGTTTAACCCGAAGACCGACAAGTGGACCAAGCTGCCCGACATCCAGCCCAAGGGCGACACTCAGCCGCGCTGCGTGATGGCTGGCACAGCTGCGGCTGTCGGGGCGAACAGCATTCTGATCTTCGGTGGGGCAAACGGCCAACGCTTCATCACTCTGGAAGGTCTGTCCGCCCAGATCGCCGCAGCCAACGAAGCCGGCAACATACAGGCAGCCGCCACGTTGGAGGCCGAGAAGCAGAAGATACAAGACGAGCACGTAGGCTTCAGCCGCGACATCCTGATTTTCAACACCATCACCGGACAGTGGCGCGAGTTCGCCAAGTTTAAGGAAGACTCCCGCGGTGCAACCGCCCCCGGTGCAATCGAACAGATTGTCATCGGCAGCCATGTCACGACCACTGCGGTCAAGTGGGGTAACTCAATCGTCATCCCCTCCGGCGAGAGCAGCCCGGGAATCCGCACGCCGAACATTTGGAAGATCAACCTTGCCGAATCGGAACGGAGTTTTGGCACTGCGAACTGGGTGGTGCTGATTCTTTACATGGGCGTGCTCATCGGGATTGGCGTCTTTTTTTCGCGGCGAAACAAGTCTGCCGAGGACTATTTCGTGGCCGGCAAACGCGTCGTCTGGTGGGCGGCCGGGCTGAGTATCTTCTCCACGATGCTCAGCGCGATCACTTATCTGTCAATCCCCGCAAAAGGCTACGCCACCAACTGGACATGGTTCCTTTTCAACATGGCGATCCCGATCATGGCGCCGGTCATTATTTTTTGCTTCCTCCCCTTCTACCGTCGGCTGGGCATTATCAGCATTTACGAGTTCCTCGAGATGCGTTTCGACTCCGGTCTGCGCAAGCTGGGCAGTGCGAGTTTCGCCATCTTCCAACTCGCGCGCATGGGAATCGTGATTTTGCTACCGGCACTGGCGTTGTCGGCGGTGACCGGTTGGGACGTGAAATACTGCATCATCGCCATGGGTGTGCTGAGTACCATCTACACCGTGTTGGGAGGCATCGAGGCAGTCATTTGGACGGATGTCATCCAGACGATCGTCCTCATCGGCGGGGCGTTGATAGCGTTTTTCATCATCGTCGGAGAAGTTGATGGCGGCTTCTCTACCATTTACAGCGAGGCGGCCCGGCAGAGTAAATTTGAGATGGTAAACACCGACTGGAAGTTCATCAGCGGCATCGACACGATCTGGGTGATCATCCTCGGCGGTATCTTCGGGCAGATTCTGAGTTACGGCACCGACCAGGCGGTCGTTCAGCGTTACCTCACCACGCCGACTGAAAAAGAAGCCGCCAAGGCGATCTGGACCAACGCCTTGCTGAGCGTGCCGGTGTCCGTCCTCTTTTTCGGGGTTGGCACGGCGTTGTTCGTCTACTATCAGCAGCAACCGGCCAACCTCGAGCCGATCTCGCAGATCGACCAGATTTTCCCCCATTTCATATTGCACCAGATGCCGGCCGGACTCGCCGGGCTGGTGATTGCCGGCGTGTTTGCTGCGGCGATGTCGAGCCTCGACTCGAGCATGCACTCGATCGCCACCGCGTTCACCACCGACTTCCTCTCGAAAGGCCGCGACAGTGATTCCATCCTGCGCCTAGCCAAGCTCATCACGCTGATTCTCGGTGTACTCGGCACCGTCTCCGCGCTCTACATCGCGTCGCAGGACAGCAAAAACCTTTGGGACACGCTGATGGGTTACGTGGGGCTGATCCTTGGCACGCTGGGGGGGCTATTCACGCTGGCCATATTCACCAACCGCACGGCGAGTGTGCACGCATGGATCGGGGTCGGCGTCGCAATCCTCGTGTTGTATTTGGTAAAATTCCACACAGACGCACATCCACTGACGATCGGCGCCCTAGGCACGGTTTCCTGTTTTGTCGCAGGCTGGCTCGCCAGCCAGTTCATCCCGGCCTCGACAAAAGGCCTCACCGGATTGACATGGGCCAAGCGGTCGAAACAATAGATTGCTAGGACTGCCGTCCTCACCTGGGATGGGCCAAGCAGCGTGGTGTTTTTCAAACTTGGCTTCACCGATTCGGTGGGTTAGTCAGTTGGGAGCTCGGAGGCGCGGCTTTATCCAAATCCACGCCCCGGTTTAGAACAAAAATGACTTACCGTAACACGCTCGTAGTGTTTGCCGCCCTATGCATGGCAACGACCTCCGCCCTTGGCCAAGCCGGGGATCGCAAGGACAAGGGTGGTACTGTCCAAAAAAACCTTTTCCCCCACCTGAAGCCCCCGCCCGCACCGGTGCTCTCACCGGAGGATGCGGTAAAGTCGTTCACTCTCCCGGAGGGGTTTGAGGTGCAGATCGTCGCCGCCGAGCCGCTGGTTGATACACCGGTGGCGATGGAGATCGGCCCGGACGGAAGGATGTGGGTGGTCGAGATGCGCGGCTACATGCGCGATCCGGACGCCACGGGCGAGCACGACAAGATCGGCCGCATCAAGGTGCTCGACGACACCAACGGTGACGGGCGCATGGACAAGATGACAGTCTTCAAGAACGGCCTTTTCCTCCCGCGCGCCATCGCGCTGGTACGTGGTGGCGTGCTGGTTGCGGAGCCGCCGAGGCTGCTGTTTTTTGAGGACACTGACGGCGACGACAAGGCGGACAAACACACCGTGGTGGCTACAGACTATGCCATTGCTTGCGATCCCGCTCGTGGTTTAAGCGCCAACCCTGAACATGCCGCTAACGGCCTAATGTGGGGCCTGGACAACTGGATTTATAGTGCCAACCATACGGTGCGATTCCGCAACACTAATGGCGAATGGCAGCGTGAACAAACAATCAAACGCGGCCAATGGGGCATCTCAATGGATAATTTGGGGAGATTATTTTATAACAGCAATAGCGATATGCTTCGGGGAGATTTAATTGCGTCTGAATACTTGGATAGAAACCCATTTTCCAGACAAAGAGGAGGTATAGCTGTAAGGGTTGCTAAAACTCAAGAAACTTGGCCAGGCAGAATAAATTTAGGAGTAAATCGTGCCTACAGAAAAGGCACTTTGAGGTCAGATGGACCACTTGAAGGTAGATTATCAAGATATAC
>WTHH01000562.1 GCA_011523195.1 Verrucomicrobiales bacterium | reverse complement strand
GGATCAACGATTGCATTGATTATTCGGGGTAATCATTTCCCTTAAGCTTTGAATTTCCCCCGTCTTGGCTCCGTGTTTGCGGAGGAGATCGGTGATTTCGGTGTTTTTAAATTTGATGGAAAAATCTAGCGGTGTTCTCCCGTCATCATTCTTCGAATTGACATCCGCACCAGCAGTCAAGTGCTGTTTGACGACTTCGACGTTTCCATCTTTATCAGCATCGTGAATTGAGATGTCTGGTGCTTTGGGTGTTGGCGGTTCTGTTTTTTAGCCTCGGCGACTGGTTCAGCTGGTTTTGCTTCTGGTGCAGTAGCAGATTGCCGCGACTCCCCACACCCCAACAGCACCACGGCTACGATTGTGATTAGCAGTTGTTTCATGTCGCTTAGAATATTTCACTCATGGTTACCAGACGCGTGTTTAACTGCGTGGTAAATCATCAAGAAAATACCACTCCCTAGAAAGCCAACGATGAGCCCGCCCAGTCCGCCTAACAATAAAAATCCTCCATACATCTGCCCTATAACCAATCCAATTATTACAGTGAAAAGTATGATCACACCTTGAATGAGGTTATCCTTTGCTCTGACATTCACGCCAACGACGGTGTCACTAACTACGTTGTAGGTCTCCTTTGCTGTCAGTCCATCCTTCGATTGCGATTCTTCAATTTTGGGCGGTAGGGTTTTCATGTCGCCCGAAGTTTAGATTTTTTGATTGTTTAGGCAATATAATTATCATTTTCATAACGCCTATTTCAAACCAACATCCATGGCTCATCACCAACGCCGCACTTTTTGTAAAAAATTCCATGAGAGCAAATCCATTATGGTTCAAATCGAGGTGCAATTGGGCAAATCGCACCCCTACCGGGTCAATCCTTCGAGGCACTAAATCCCTTCCGATTAGGATGAGACTCGTCAACTGACATTGCCGTGATTGACCACTTTTTTTAAACTGCATCCATTAACCATTCTGGTAGGATGGAACGGGGATACACAAATGCAGTGTTAAAAACCAAGGGAATGTAGAAGATGGTGCGCGATGTTGGGTTTGAACCAACGACTTCTACCGTGTGAAGGTAGCACTCTACCGCTGAGTTAATCGCGCAACGTGGCGGCGAGTCTAGTGCGGTTGTTTCCGGTGGCAAGTTCTTTCCCCTTGGCCAAGCGCTTGGCCAAGGGTATCACGGGCGGATGCGTTCATTTCTAAGGCGGGGGATCGCCTCGTTTTTATTGTGTGCCGGCTTGTCGTCGCTTGGCCAAGCGGCGGAGCGGCCGAACATTCTTTTCGCCATCGCCGACGACTGGTCGTTCGGCCATGCCGGCGTGTACGGATGCGACTGGGTGCGCACACCCAACTTTGATCGCCTAGCCAAGGAGGGTATTTTGTTTCAGCGTGCCTACACTCCGAACGCCAAGTGCGCGCCATCCCGCGCGATCATCCTGACCGGTCGCAATTCGTGGCAACTGGAGAATGCCGGCAACCATATGACAATATTCCCGCCCAAGTTTGGCGGATGGATCGAGTTGCTGGAGGCCAACGGCTACACTACCGGTTACACCGGCAAAGGCTGGGGGCCGGGCTTCGCAAGGGACGCCACCGGCAAAGCCCGGAAGATCACCGGCACGGCATGGCAAAAGCAGAAGGCCAAGCCGCCGGCACGGGCGATCTCCCACAACAATTACGCGGGCAACTTTGCGGAGTTTCTCAAGGCTGCTGGCCAGGCCAAGGGCAAGCCTTGGGCGTTCTGGTTTGGCACCACTGAGCCGCACCGCGGGTACGAGTACGGGGTAGGGCGGCGCATGGGAAAAAAATTGTCGGACATCGATCGTGTGCCAAAGTATTGGCCGGACAACGAGGTGATCCGCAACGACATGCTCGACTATTCGATCGAGGTGGAGCATTACGACAACCATCTAGGCAAAATCGTCGCGACACTCGAGGCGGCCGGCCAACTCGACAACACGTTGATCGTGGCGACGTCGGATCACGGCATGCCTTTCCCTCGCGTGAAGGGGCAGGCGTACGAGTCTTCGAACCACATCCCGCTGGCGATCCGCTGGCCAAAGGGTATCAACGGTCGGGGGCGGGTGGTGACGGACTTCGTGAGTTTCGCCGACCTCGCGCCGACGTTTATCGAGGCGGCCGGGGTGACGCAGATCGCGCCGATCATGCAGCCGATCACCGGCCGGAGTTTGTTCGACATTTTTCGGTCGCCGAAATCGGGCCGCGTGATCGCCAGCAGGGACCATGTTTTGATCGGCAAGGAACGACACGACATCGGTCGGCCAAAAAACTGGGGCTACCCAATCCGCGGCATCGTGAAAGGGGACTGGCTGTACCTGCACAACTTCAAGACCAATCGCTGGCCGTCTGGCCACCCAACCACCGGCTACCTCAATTGTGACGGCAGCCCAACCAAGACGACGATCCTCAACCAGCGCCGCAACGGGACGAATCATTTTTGGAACCTCAACTTTGGCAAACGCCCAAAGGAGGAATTGTTTTACCTGATAGGGGACGCCGACTGCGTTAAAAACCTGGCCGAGTCCAAGTCTCAATTGAGGATGAAAATGACGCTAAGAAAACAACTGTTTGCGGAATTGCGTGCACAGGGCGATCCGAGGATGTTCGGCAAGGGGGACGTGTTCGACAACTACCCGTACTCCGGCGCGGCGACCGACAACTTTTACCAACGCTACACGAGCGGCGAAAAGGTTCGTGCAGGCTGGGTGAACCCCGCCGATTTCGAGAAGGAAAAACTCGACTGAGCGCTTGGCCAAGCGCTTGGTCGGGAGCGTATCAAGTTGGTGAATACGCCGATCCATCGTAACGTCCCGAGTGGCGCGACGGGTTATTATTTATGCTGATTTCGGCTGGCAACTTGGCCAAGCGGATGGCAGCATCCGCCCGTCCTTACAATTTTTCAACAAAACTGATTTATCATGTACATGACTAATACAATGTTGCTCGGAGCCGCGCTTGGCCTGTCTTTGGCCGGGGCGCAGGCTGGTGACTGGGGGAACTGGCGCGGGCCAAACTACGACGGTTCCACTGACGCGAAAGACCTGCCAACCAACTTCAGCAAGACGGAAAACGTTCGCTGGAGCGTAAAGCTGGACGGTCCCAGCGCCGCCACTCCGGTGATCTGGGGCGACAACGTCTTCGTCTCCTCGTCCAATCAGGAGAAGGAACGGTTGACGGCAAACTGTTACGACCGCAAGACCGGCGCGCTGAAGTGGTCGCACCAGGTGGCCAAAGGATTTCGGCAGGACAACCGCAGCAACTACGCTTCGCCTTCGCCGGTGACCGATGGGCAGGTTGTGACCTTTTTTTACGGCGGCGGCGAATTGGCCACGTTTAATATGGACGGTGACAAGCTGTGGGCCTTGAACCTCCAAAAGAAACACGGGGAGTTCGCCTTCTTATGGACATTCTCCACCAGCCCGCTGATTCATGACGGTGTTCTTTACATGCAGGTGTTGCAGCGCGACACCAAAGTAAGCGGCCGCGGCAGCGACGACAACCGCTCCTACCTGCTGGCGCTGGATCCAAAAACAGGCAAGCAGCTTTGGAAACATTATCGCCCGGCCAAGGCTCGCTCCGAGTCGCTCGAGGCGTTCAGCACGCCGATGCCGTTCAGCCACAACGGTCGCGACGAAATCGTGATTGTTGGTGGCGACTGCCTGACCGGTCACGATCCCAAGACCGGCAAGGAACTGTGGCGCTGGGGCACGTGGAACCCGTCGCGCATCGGTCACTGGCGCCTCGTGCCGTCTCCTGTTTCCGGCAAGGGCGTCCTGCTGGCCTGTGGCCCGAAAGGCGCACCGGTGTTCGCCATTAAGGCCGGGGCCAAGGGCGACATGAGCGAGGACAAGTCAAGCATCGCGTGGCACAGTGAGGGTCGCCGCGACCAGGTCACCAGCGACGTCAGCACGCCGCTGTTTTATCAGGGCAACTTTTACGTGTTGTACGGGGAGGGCCGTGACAAGATTCTCTCCTGCGTCGACCCGAAGAGTGGCAAGGTGAAGTGGGCTACCGATCTGGAAAGTCGCTCGCTTTTCCGCGGATCACCGACCGGTGCGGACGGAAAGCTGTACGTGCAAAACCACGCCGGCACGGTGCATGTCATTGACGCGAAAAGTGGCAAGGTGCTGCACAAGACAAACATGGGGGACCCGGGCGACGACCAAACCCGCGCCACTATCGCCGTGGCACACGGAAACCTGTTCATCCGCACGAACAGCCGCCTTTACTGCATCGGCAGTTGATTGAGACCGACTTTTTCTAAGCCCTCCCTCGGGAGGGCTTTTTTATTTCACCGGGATAGATTGCGGGACGGCATTGAACATTCGCTGCAAATCCCGGTCGTTGGGGCCCGAGCCGGGCTGAAGAACGATCCATCCGCGTTTCTTCGCGATGGCTGTCGTGTTTGGTTCCACCCAGCGCCACGACTCGGCGTGGCCGTCCGCGAAGGACAACACCGTGCCGTTGTTGTGCCGCGTGGCCGGAAAGCTGATCCACGTCCACTTCGAGGTGCCGAACAGCGTCCACATGCCGGCGTTCGAGCCGAAGGCACTCTGCTGAATGCTCTTGGTGTGTTCGTCGATGAAAACGAAGGCATCCGATGTGGACGGATTCTTCACGTCCCCGATCTTGTGCCAGCAATTTTCGTACATGCTTTGGTTCGGGTCGTAGCGGAAATTCATATACATGTTCATCGACACACTGCGGGCGCGGGGAATCTCGCCCTTGTCGCGAACAGTCGACTTGTCGGCGGGACACTTGTAGATGCCGGAGGAGTCGTTGTACTTGAAGAGGGCGCCCTTGCGTATGTTCGTGTCATCCACATCGGTGTAGGCGTTGCCGTGAAGCCACGTGGAGCCTTGACTGGTCCAACCGGCCCGGCTGCCTCCCCCCGGGAGTTGGGAGTTGGCCGGCATGCTGTCGTCGTTATCCCCGGCGTACATCGTCCAGCAAAGCTGTAGCTGCTTGTAGTTACTCAGGCAGTAGGCACTGGTAGCCTTGGATTTCGCCTTGGCCAAGGCCGGCAAAAGCAGGCTGGCAAGGATCGCAATGATTGCGATGACAACCAGCAACTCGATCAGGGTAAAGCCCTTGGCCAAGCCGGTAGAACGGCGGTTGGAGTGGGCGTTGAACCGTGTTTTCATCTTTTGATAGAGACTCGCTTGGCCAAACACCAAGTCAAGGATGATTTTGGTTGGTTATAATCGCCCACCCGAATCTTGGTCTGCCTAGTTTTACTTTTTTCGAAACGCCCAAAGGTGTTTATCGCCCCGGAGATAGAGGGTGTCATGCACGATTGCCGGTGTGGCCTCCAGTTTTTCGCCAATCTCGTTTCGGGCGATAATATCAAGTTTGTCGCTTGGCTTGATGACGAACACCGTGCCGCGTTCGGCCGCAATGAATATCCGGTCGCCCACTGTGATCGGTGTGGCGTAATACTCACCGCCGACTCCCAGTCGCTCCTGACCGTAGATTGGTTTGCCGGTGGTCGTATCCACGCAAGTGACGAAGCCGCCTTTTTTGACGAGGTATAGTTTATTGTCTTGCACGATGGGTGAGCAGACGTACGGGATGCCGCGTGGCACCTTCCACTTTACGTGCGACCGGGTAATGTCTCCCTTGCCACCTGTTTTGATCGCATAGAAAGCGTTTCGACCGGCCCAAGGTCTTATGGTGTACCAAAAATCCAACTCCTCGAGATTGATGGATTTGTCTCCATCCTGATCGGTCATGGGGAAGACATCCTTCATGCGGCCTGACGGGAATTCTGCGAACGAAATTTTGTTGTCCTTGTTTTTGTCGAATTGTTTGAAGAACCCCTCGGCGCTCTCTAGCGATTCCGAGGTAAGGCCACTGTCCTCCGGAAAAAAGGACGCGATGCGACTGCGGCCGGCGACGTGCGCGGTGGACCATCCTCCGTAATAAATCGTGTCTCCAACTGCCAGAGGGGAAACGCACACAAACCCAGGCAACCCGGTGGCTTTCCAGACTTCACTACCTGTGTTGAAGTCATACGCGACAAGTTCCCCCGAACCACCTTGGAGCACCTGCTTGGCTCCGTTCACTTTCATCACGTAGGGCGAACAATAGCTGTTAATGACGCCGGGCCGCTTGGCCTTCCAGAGAATCCTGCCGGTCTTTAAGTCAAAACAGACGAGGCAGGAGTCCAGAGCACCGTCGCGATTCAGCAATAGCTTTTTGCCTTCAATAATCGGGGAAGCGCCGTAACTGAATTGGTTGCCGGTGGAGGTGACAAATCGGTGTTCCCACAGCTTGTTGCCATCGAGATCGGTGGTAATC
>WTHH01000044.1 GCA_011523195.1 Verrucomicrobiales bacterium | reverse complement strand
CCAATGAGATATCCTGTCCATCCAGCCCCCGCAAAACCACGGTTTGATTATTCTGCTCAACCAAAAAGCCGACCACCATTCGACCGTCTTTAGTGGTCAGCAAAAAGTTTTCGTATCCCTCCCGTATTTCCGCGCTTGGGTTGACGATGTGCAACAGCATGGTGTCGATGTCGTCGCGCTGATACGTGCTCAGGTCGGGGCCAATTTGTCCTCCCTGCTCGAATAGCTTGTGACAGGCTGCACAACTGGTGGTGAAAAGTTTTTTGCCGACGTATGGGCTTCCAGTTTTCGCCTCGACCAAACGGGCAAGGCGGGTGATCTCCATTTCCAACTTGGCGGAATCCGTTTCTGCTCCCGAGAAAAGTTCATTCACCTTACCGGCAAGAGTTGGCTCCGTATGGGTTCGTAGCAAGCTGACCACCTCAGGTGAAACCAATGCGACCGAAATCTTCCCCGCCTCGACCGCGTTCACAAAAGCCGCGGCAAAAATCGTACGACCCGCAAGCAGCGTCCCGGCCACCTGCCGGAGGTCGCTTGGTAGTTCCGGAAAAATCGAAATCGTTTCTTCGGCCACACGGGTGTCGTCATACGGCTTGAGTGCTCCCAGTGCCGCCCGTTTCAGGTCGCTACCGGGTTCGTTTTTCACAACGCCCAGCAATACGGGAACCGCCTTGGTGTTCGGGGCTTCACCGAGGATTTCCGTGTACTGCAGGCGCAGCAATTTCTCGGCCTTCACATCGACTATCACCCGCAGCGCCTCTTCCACCGCCTTGGGCTCACCACGCCGGAGTTCCAGTGCAACCGATCCTCCGCCATGCCTGGCCATTGCCGCCATCAGGCGATCCGGCAACGCCGCCATCGAGCGCCCCTTGTAGGCCTGCTCAAATCCTCCCATCAGGATTCGCGCCGTATCGGCATCCGGCGCCAGTTCAAACAACCTCGCCCCGTTGATCAAATCCGCCCTCGTCCCGGCCTTGGCAAATCGGCGGATGAGCCTGTTGAGAAGGTGCTGGCGCGCCAAAGATTTTTGCCAGACCGACTTATCTTCAAACAGCTCGAGCACCTCCGATGCATCCTGCCCCACCTTGGACTCGAGCGCCCACCAAATCATAAGCGGTTGATAAATGTCCCCCGCATCGGAGTCATGCTCCATCAACGCCCGAATGATTGGCAGTGCCTGGGGAGCCGGCAGGCGCTTGGCCGTTGCCGCGAGTTGAATGCGAACCTCGACGTGCGGCTCGCGCTTGGCCAAGCGGGCCAAGCGCTTGGCCAGGGGCTCAGTCAGCACACGTTCGTCGCCCAGTAGTCGCACCGTCCAAAGCCGCACATGCGGATCGGCATGGCCAATGGTTACCCCGGCAAAACCCGGCGTAAATCCGCCGCTCAAATTCACCGCCCAGAGTGCTTCGAGTGCCACTTGGCCAAGCGCCCCGGCCAGCCGCTTTTTCAACGCTGGCAGTGCCGAAACGTCCTTCCGGTCTCCCAGCAGCCGAAGCGCCGTCTGGCGGTGCCACTTGTCCCCGTGCCCCAGGAACTCGATCAACTCCGACGTAGTCCGCTTGGCCAAGTCGAACGATTTCAAGTGAACCGCGCCCTTGGCCCGCAGCCGGTATACTCGGCCATTCTGCGGATCGATTTTCCCCTCGTGGTTCCGGTAATGATTTACCTGCGCATCGTACCAGTCGCAAACGTACACCGCTCCGTCCGGCCCGGCCTTGATGTCCACCGGGCGAAACCAGCCGTCGCTGGACTTGATCGGGTGACCGGTGTCCTGCGTCTTGAACGACGAGCCGATCGCGGTGCGGTCGCTCATCACCACCCTGCCCTGGATCGGCTCCACCCCAAGTATTCTCCCCAGAAATCGTTCGGGCAGACCGCCCCCTTCGTAGACAATAAAGTTGTGCGTGAAGCGCGGCACCTTGTTGTGTGGCATCGCATTAAAGTAACCAAAAGCATACGGGTTGCTCAGCGGCCCGTGTTTGCTGAAGCCCTTCCGCAGGTAGCCGCCCTGCACGTAGTGAAACCCCCGGGTGTCGCCGCCATTGTGTCCGGAGTAGACCCGACCCTGTGCATCGAACTCCAAGCCGAAGGCGTTGCCGCCGCCCTCCGCGAACACCTCATAGCGGCGTGTCTCCGGGTGGTACCGCCAGATGTTTTGGCCCATGGAAAAAATCTCATTCTTGTCAAAACCGGGTCGGGTCACCTTGGCCGTCACCGTGCTGCCCTGCGCCGCGTAGAGCCAGCCGTCCGGCCCCCAGCGCAGGCTATTGACCACCGAGTGCGTGTCCTCCAGCCCGAACCCAGCCAAGTGCACAACCGGATCGCCGTCCGGAATGTCGTCTCGGTTTTTGTCCGCGTAAAAAAGCAGATACGGCGGATTCAACACCCAGACCCCGCCACGGCCGTGAGCCAGCGAGGTCGCGATGTTAAGGCCGTCGACGAAGGTTTTGTGCCGGTCAAACACGCCATCGCCGTCGGTGTCCTCGTGGATGGTAATCTTGTCGCGTCCGCGAATGTGGTTGGGCGGCGGCGGCGGCACCTTGTCGTAGACCGCACGCCAGTAGTTGTCACGACTGGTCATCCTGAGACCAGCCGGGTGCGGGTACTGCTGATATTGCACAACCCACATGCGGCCCCGCTCGTCGAAGTTCAGGAAAACCGGCTGCTTAACCAGCGGCTCGGCGAGGAGTTGATCAAGCTCGAGATCATCGAACACCTCAAGTTGCTTGAGCGATTCAGCAGGCGGATGAGGCCCGGCCAGCGCTTGGCCAAGCGCAACCAGACAGGCAAGGGACAAAAGCGGTTTTTTCATCGAAAAGGCAGGAAGCCGGTAGAGTACCGGCGGATACCGGCCGGGTAAAGCCGCGCGACAAAACTTGGTCAAGCGAGGTCAGCACCCGCAAATCTCGGCGGCAGTCAGATGAGTGAGATCCGGCACTGCCCAATCGGGAGTGCACGCCACGAGCTCATCGAGTGACGCACCGCCGGTGGCCACGCCGAGGGTTCGTGCCTCGATGTATTTGCCGCAGGCAACGTCCTTGGGCGTGTCGCCGATGACCACGATCTCGCCCCCCTCCAGCGGTCGCTCCAGATACTCGCTCCCCTTGGCCTTGGCCGCGGCGGCGATGAGGTTTCGATCCTCGTTGTCGTTGGCGAATCCGCCGAAGGCAAAGCGATCCCACAAGTCATACGTGCCCAGCTTGCGCTTTGCCCCCTCCTCAATGTTGCCGGTGAGCAGGGCGATCGCCGGTGCATCGGGCAGCGCCGCTAGATCATCAAGTAGTTTCACAACGCCGGGAAACGGCCCGCCCTCGTTGGCTTGCAGATGATTATCGACCAGCCGCAGGTAGTTTTCAAAAAACAGGTCACGATGGGCGACCGAAAACTCGACCTCGTTCCATTGGCATAACTCGCGGAACAGCGAGTAGTCCGTGCGCCCGGCGAACTTGATTTTTTCCGTCGCGTTGGGGATACCGAACGCGGCCTCGAATGCCTCGCCAAATGCCTTTACCCCGGCGCCACCGGTACTCACCAGCGTGCCGTCGATGTCAAAAAGAACCAATCGGATCGGAAGCGTCCCGGCGGAAGAACCAACGGCGTCAGCCGTCTGCGTTTGTGTTATTGGATTGTTGTTGTCCACGATGACGTGCCATGAACTCCTCCACGGCGAGCTCATTGTCGCCTGCGCGCTTGGCCACTTTCAAGAGTTTGTTCATGGTCGACAGTTCCTCGAGTTGCTCGTCGAGGAACCAACTCAGGAAATTCTCGGTGATGTGGTCGCCCTCGTTGCTGGCTAATTTCAGCAGGGCATTGATCTCGTCGGTCACTTTCATCTCCCAATCGAGCGAAAGCTGGGCCGCCTCCTCGATCGTTTTCACATCGCTCGACGGTGCGTCGATGGTCGGAATCTCCAGCTTTCCATTGAACGCCACGACGTGGTTGATGAATCGCTCGGCGTGGTCGCGCTCATCCTCGGCCTATGCCTTGAAAAACGCCGCCAGTTCCGAGAGGCCTTCCACGTCGAAATGAGTCGAGATCGTGAGGTACTGAAGATACGCGCCGAACTCCATCCCGATTTGCTTATTGATGGCCTGATTGACTGCTGGATTAATTTGCATCGTACTGAAACGCTGTTTGCCGTATGGATGGGCGGCCCGGGAATTCGCCCGGCCCCGCCGCTACGAAAGACTGCACCACTCACCCCGGCAGTCAAGGTTTAGATTATTGATAGTGAGAAACTTACTACCACGGAACAGGATCGTATCCACCATTTACCCACCCAGAAGTGAACGCTGAGGGGGAAACAACCCGGCCGGTCACCAGCCGCGACGTGTGGAAGACCTGGCTGCCGCTGGCGTTGAGTTGGCTTATGATGGGCATCGAGCTGCCACTCCTAAGCGCCGTGGTCGCGCGCCTGGCCAATCCCGAGATCAACCTCGGCGCTTACGGCGGCGTGGTGTTCCCCCTCTCGCTTCTCATCGAGGCACCGATCATCATGCTCCTCACGGCGAGCACAAAACTCAGCCGCGACCTCACCTCGTACCGACGACTGTGGAAATTCATGATGCTGTCCGGCGGCGGACTATCGGCGTTGCACCTGCTGGTCGCGGTCACGCCGATGTTCGATTTTCTCGCGGGCAACCTGCTTGGGGTCGAGGGTGAAATTCTCGAGGCCAGCCGGTTGGGAATGATCATCATGACGCCGTGGACGTGGGCCATCGCGCACAGGCGATTCAACCAGGGGGTGTTGATCCGCTTCGGCCAATCCAAGGCGGTCGGTTGGGGGACGCTCGTCCGGCTCATCGCCGATGTCAGCGTCCTGTTTACCTGCTACACCTTGGCGCAATCGTTCGAGTCTCCAAAACTTGGCATCATCGCAGCCACGGCGGCCGTGTCGGCCGGTGTCGTGGCCGAGGCGGCCTACGCCGCGTGGCGAGTGCGCCCGATCGTTCGCGATGTGTTGCCGGGAGCCAAGTCCAGCGAACCTCCGCTCGACCGTAAACAGTTCCTCTCCTTTTACATCCCGCTGGCGCTCAGTCCGCTACTGGGGCTAGCCGCGCAGCCGGTGTTGACCGCTGGGATCAGCCGCATGCCTTCCCCGACCGAGTCGCTCGCCATCCTTCCGGCCGTGAACGGGTTCACGTTTTTGTTTCGATCAGTCAGCCTCGCGTTCCTCGAGGTAGTGGTTGCGTTGGTGGAACGGCCCGGCGGTTACCCTGCCCTTCGCCGCTTTGCGTGTCAGGCTGCTGCGAGTGTGTTTGTCGTGCAGTTACTGATCGTGGGAACGCCGTTGGCCGGCATTTGGTTTGGGACTGTCGGCGGGTTGGACGATGCGCTTGGCCAACTGGCGGTCACATCCGTCTGGGCGGCGATCACGATGGCCGCCACCGGGTTCGGCAGCAGCTTCTGCCAGGGTTTGCTCGTGCACGCGCACCAGACGCGCAGTGTCACCGAGTCGGTTGCGCTTTTCCTGTTGGTGATCGTCGTGGGGCTGATTGTCGGTGCGCTCGGTGACTGGTTCGCCGGGGCCATTTTCGCCTTCATGACGTATGCTCTTGGGCAAGTGGCCCAGTTCACCTGGCTCTTCATCCGCAGCGGCAACACGCGCCGTGCGCTTGGCCAAGCGGGGTGACGTCGGCGTCACTTTCTAAGGGCGACTGTTACAATCTTGTAGTTTAACAGGACGAGCGGCGTCGAGTTGTTTTGGTGTCAGCGTACCGGGTTGTCGTACCAGTACTCACAATTGGCACGATCCTTCAGCGCCCCACCGGCGGTGAAGATTGCCTCGATGCCGTGCATCAAGTTGTTGGCCGTGAACAGGGCCCGCACTTTTCGACCGGAACTGATCACCGGCGCACGAAGCATCACCATCCGCTTGGCCAAGCGCTTGGCCAAGCGATTCAACCGCACGCAGTACTCGACCTCCTCCGCAGCGAACAACTCGGTATCGAAGCCGCCGAGTTCGCGGAAGGCATCCGCCCGGCAAAACAAAAAGGATCCGGCCGCCCAGCCCATGAGCTTGGCCAGTGTATTCCATCCGTGAACCGTCTGCCGAGCGAGCCACGGACCGCTGTCGAACTTGACCGAAGTCCCGCCGCCGATGCAGTGACCGGACACAATCTCCCGCATCATTTCCCGAAACAACTCCGGCGACACGCGCGTGTCGGCATCGACGAAAACCAGCCACTCCCCCTTGGCTGCTCGGCCAGCGGCATTTCGCGAGGCGGCAATCTGATTGAACGGCTCGAACACCACCCGCACCCCGGCGGCCTTGGCAACCCCGGCGGTGTCGTCGGTGGAATTGTTGTCGCACACCACGATCTCGCTCCCCCATCC
>WTHH01000221.1 GCA_011523195.1 Verrucomicrobiales bacterium | reverse complement strand
CTCAATTCCCGTGCGGCCTTGTTTGCACTTGAGTCCTTGTTTGACTCGCTTGACCAGCGGTTGCCGGTGATGTTGTCGTTCACCATCACAGACCAGAGCGGCCGGACTCTCTCTGGCCAGACGGTGGAGGCCTATTGGAATTCCGCCTCGAACATCGACCTGTTGAGCGTGGGTATTAATTGCGCGCTAGGCCCGGCGGAGATGCGGCCCTACATCGATGAGTTGTCACGCATCGCACCGGTCAATGTCAGTTCGTATCCGAATGCAGGTCTGCCTAATCCATTGCTGCCAACCGGCTTTCCCGAGACCCCCGAATCGTTGGCACCTCAACTTCGCGAATGGGCGGCCAATGGCTGGCTGAATATTGTTGGTGGCTGCTGTGGCACCACGCCGGGACATATTCAGGAAATCGTCAGGGCGGTAGCGGATTGCGAACCAAGGCGCTTGGCCAAGCCGGAGCCGTGGCTACGCCTCAGCGGCATGGAGGCGTTGACCGTCCGCCCGGATTCCAATTTCGTCAACGTCGGCGAGCGTACGAACGTCACCGGCTCACCGCGCTTTGCCAAACTGATCAAGAACGACCAGTACGAGGAGGCGTTGGCGGTGGCACGGCAACAGGTCGAGAACGGGGCACAGATCATCGACGTGAACATGGACGAGGGCATGCTCGACTCCGAGGCGGCGATGACCCGTTTTCTCAACCTGATTGCCTCCGAGCCGGACATTTCCCGCGTGCCGATCATGATCGACAGCTCGAAGTGGTCGGTCATTGAGGCCGGCCTGAAATGCATTCAGGGCAAGGCGATCGTCAACTCGATCAGCCTGAAGGAGGGCGAGGAACAGTTTCTCGAGCAGGCGCGGTCGATTCGCCGATACGGTGCCGCGGTGGTCGTGATGGCGTTCGATGAAACCGGTCAAGCGGACACGACTGATCGCCGAGTGGAGATCTGCACCCGCTCGTACAAACTGCTCACGGAGAAGGTCGGTTTCCCACCGGAGGACATTATTTTTGATCCCAACATCCTCACGGTGGCGACCGGGATGGAGGAGCATAACGACTACGCTGTTAGCTTCATTGAGGCGACGCGGATAATCAAGTCGACCCTGCCGTTGGCCAAGGTGAGTGGCGGGGTGAGTAACATCTCGTTTTCGTTCCGGGGCAACAACACCGTGCGCGAAGCGATGCACGCGGCGTTCCTGTATCACGCGATTCAGGCAGGGCTCGACATGGGGATCGTCAACGCCGGGATGCTTGAGGTGTACGAGGAGATTCCTCCCGACCTGCTGGAGCGCGTGGAGGATGTGCTGCTAAATCGCCGGCCAGATGCCACCGAGCGCTTGATCGAGTTTGCCGAGACGGTCAAGCAGCAGGGTAAATCGGAAAAGGTCACCGATGTTTGGCGGGAGGGAACAGTCGAGGAACGACTTAGCCACGCGCTGGTCAAGGGCATCGTCGATCACATCGAGGCGGATACCGAGGAGGCGCGTGCGAAATATGGCCGGCCGATTCACGTCATTGAGGGGCCGTTGATGGACGGCATGAACGTCGTCGGCGACCTGTTCGGTGCCGGCAAAATGTTCCTGCCACAGGTTGTGAAAAGCGCCCGCGTGATGAAGAAGGCGGTCGCCTATTTGCAGCCGTTCATGGAGGATGAGAAGGCGGAGACCGGTGTTTCTGCACAGGGCAAAATCCTCATGGCCACGGTCAAGGGCGACGTCCATGACATTGGCAAAAACATCGTAGGCGTAGTGTTGCGCTGCAATAACTATGAGGTGATTGATCTCGGTGTGATGGTGCCGTGCGATAAGATTTTGAAAACCGCCCGTGAGGAAAAAGTCGACATCATCGGCCTGAGCGGGTTGATCACGCCGTCACTCGATGAGATGCAGCATGTGGCGAAAGAGATGCAGCGCGAAGGGTTTGGTATTCCACTGCTGATAGGTGGAGCGACAACCAGCCGTGAACACACAGCCGTGAAGATCGCTCCCGGTTACGAGCATCCGACGATTCACGTGATCGATGCCTCCAGGGCGGTCGGCGTTTCGAGCAAGTTATTGAGCGAAGAGGGGCGCGATCCGTTCGTCACCGAGAACATCGAGACACAGGAGGCACTGCGCGAGAAGCATTTAGGCAAACGCGACATTAAGCCGCTCCTCAGCATCGCAGAGTCCCGCGAACGCGCCACGAAAATCAATTGGCGATCGGAGGATATACCGCAACCAGAGTTCACTGGCATCCGCACTGAGTCAGGTTTTCCGTTGGAAACATTGGTCGGCTACATCGACTGGTCACCGTTTTTTCACGCGTGGGAACTGCGCGGCCGTTTCCCCAAAATCCTTGAGGACGAAGTGGTTGGAGTGAAGGCGAAGGAGTTGTTTGACGACGCGCAGTCACTGCTCAAGCGGATCGTCGATGAAAAACTGTTCACGGCCAAGTGCGTGTACGGCCTGTTTCCGGCCAACCACGTGGGGGATGATGTGGAATTGTACACGGACGACTCGCGGGCCAAGCGCTTGGCCAAGTTTCATTTCCTCCGGCAACAGGGCAACAAATCGGATGGGGTGAACCGAAGCTTGGCTGATTTCATCGCGCCAAAAGAGTCCGGCTTGGCGGATTATATTGGCGCGTTTGCGGTGACGGTTGGTCACGGAGTCGAGGAATTCGCCAAGTCGTTCGAGGAAGCCAACGACGATTACAACGCTATCATGTCCAAGGCACTGGGTGACCGGCTGGCAGAGGCATTCGCCGAGTACCTGCACCATCGCGTGCGTCGGGAGTGGGGCTATGGGCGTAACGAAAACCTGACTAACGACGAGTTGATTCGCGAAAAATATCGTGGCATTCGCCCGGCCGCCGGTTATCCGGCCTGCCCGGATCATACCGAGAAACAGTTGCTTTGGGAGCTGCTTGAGGTGGAGAATCGCACCGGCATCAAGCTGACCGAGAGCTGCGCTATGTGGCCGGCCAGTTCCGTGAGCGGCCTGTATTTCGCTCACCCCGAAGCCAAGTACTTCGCCGTCGGCAAAATCGACCGCGATCAGGTTAAGGACTGGGCCAAGCGCAAGGACATGAGCCTCACCGACGCCGAGCGGTGGCTGGCGCCAAATCTCAATTACGACCCAGCTTGATCGTTCGTGACTCAGGCTCGCTCGATTCATTAAAAACTGGCATACTCCGCGCATGACGTTGGGCTCAAATTGGGGATGTTTTTTTTCCTCGTTTTGCCTTTGCTTCGCTGCGCTTGGCCAAGCGATTGGGGCCGAGACTGAGGTGGAAACGCGCCTGGTTTACGTGGTGCTCGAAGGCGAGCCTGCGGCGGAGGTCGCGGTGCGGCTTCGCGATCGTGGCTTGGCCAAGCGCGAGATTGCCGAGGCCACTAGGGAGCGCATCGCTGAAATCGCCACTCAACAGGATCAACTCGTTGCACGGCTTGGCCAAGTGCAGGGGACGGTCGAGGCGCAGTTTTCCCGTTTGGCCAACGCCGTGAAAGTGCGTCTACCGCTTGACCAAGCGAAACGGTTGCGGCAACTCGACGGTGTGGTGGCCGTCAAGCCGGTTGCCCAATTTCACTCTCTGACCTCGACGAGTGTGCCATTCATCGGCGCGACCAATGTCTGGAATCTTGGCAAGCTATCTGCGACCGGCAAGGGGATCCGCATCGGGATCATTGACTCTGGCATCGACTACAACCACGCGATGTTTGGCGGTAGCGGCAAGGTGGCTGATTATGATCGAAATAATCCCAAGCTGATCGAGAAAGGGACGTTCCCGACGAAGAAGGTGGCCGGCGGCTACGATTTTGCCGGGGACGACTACGACGGCACACGGGCACCTCGGCCGGATAAGGACCCGCTCGATTGTGCCGAGAGCAGTCACGGATCGCACGTGGCTGGAATCGCGGCGGGGGTGGGCGTGCTCACCAACGGCGTGGCGTACGCGGGTGGCTACGGCAAGGGATTGAACATGGGGACATTTCTGATCGGCCCCGGCGTGGCCCCGGAGGCTACGCTATACGCGTTGAAGGTTTTCGGATGCAAGGGAACCACCGGGCTGTCTGTCGAGGCGATGGAGTGGGCGGCCGATCCCGACGCCGACGGGGATCTTGACGATCGGCTGGACGTGGTAAATCTTTCGCTTGGGTCGTCTTACACGTATCCCGAGTTTGAAAGCAACGCTGCGGGGCGCTTGGCCAAGCTGGGCTGCGCGGTCGTGCGCGCGGCGGGGAATAGCGGAAATAATTTTTATGCACTCATGTCGATGGACGACCGCGAGATCACGGTGGCCAACTCGATGGATGACGGCATCGAAAACAATAGCATCGAGGTGACTGCTCCACCGGCGTTGCGTGGGCATTACGAGGCGGTCGAGGCCGGCTTCACGCGGAAGCTCGAGGAGATTGGCCAGATTACTGGTAAACTGGTGTACGCCGATCCACCGCAGGCATGTGAAGTTTTGAAAAACCCAGATGACATCAAGGGTCACATCGCGTTGATCGATCGCGGCGTCTGTTTTTTTCTCGATAAAGTCAAGCGCGCCAAGGAGGCCGGGGCGCGGGCGGTTGTTGTGGCCAACAACGAGGGTGGGCCGCCGATCGCTATGGGTACATCGGGGGGCACGGTCGACATTCCGGCCGTGATGATCACACGGCGAGACGGGCTGAGGTTGAAACAACAACTTGAGGCCGGGGTGTTTGTAAACCTTGGGGGTGATGTAACCATCGGCGGCCCGGAGTTGGCGGATCAACTTTCGCCGAGCAGTTCGCGTGGCCCGGTGTATGAATTGCATCGGCTGAAACCGGACCTGGCTGCGCCGGGGTTCAATATACATTCCGCCCAGGCCGGTGGCGGGGCACAACCGCTTCTCTCCGGCGGCACGTCGATGGCGGCACCGCACGTGGCCGGCGTGGTAGCATTGCTTATGGAGCAGCACCCAGACTGGTCGCCCGATAGGATAAAGGCGGCTATGATGAACACCGCAACCCAGATTCGCGACGAAAACGGCCATCCCTATCCGGAGACTCGCACCGGGGCGGGGCGGGTCAATCCGAGCTTGGCCATCGGCACACCGGTGGTGGCCTTCGATGCCGAATCACCGGAGCGGGTGTCGCTCTCGTTTGGCCTGTTGGAAATATCGGAGCCGTTCTTGGCCAAGCGCAGGGTGACGATTCAAAACCTGCGCAGCGAACCGTGGAGCGGTTCTATCGCGATCACCAACACGCTGGCCAACGCGGGGGTCACGCTTGCGCCGATCGAAAAAACGGTCACCGTCCCGGCGCTTGGCCAGGCGGAGATCGAGTTGGAACTGAAAATCGATCCTGCCAAGGTTGAATTGCGGTCCGACCCGACCACCCCGCCGGAGGTCAAGGGTGGTCCGAGGCATATCGCGCAGGAGGCGTCGGGGCAGGTTTGGATTCATGGCAAAACCGCCTCGACGCACGTGCCATATCACATGCTGCTGCGACTGGTTGGCGATCATCGTATTGAGGAATCGAAGGTTGCCGTGAGAAAACCGGAAGGCGTGGCGCCCGTCACGATTCCGGTCGAGGGAGGCAACGCGCACCCGGCTCCGTTGGCCTCGGTGTTTCAACTGGGTTACAAAAGCCCGAGTCGCCGTTATAAGGAGCGCGAACGAGCCGCCCGAGATCTACGGGCGATCGGCGCGGCTTCCAATGTTGCAGAGCTTGGAAACGTCGCCGATGCGACCCTCTTTTTCGGAGTGGCGATGGATGGCCCGTGGATTGTGCCTCAATCGTTCCTGACGGATATCCAGATCGATCTGGACACGAATCTCGACGGTGAAACGGATGTGGAATTGTCCAATGGCTCCTCCGGAGACGTGCTGGTCACCCGCGACATCACCGAACGCGAGCTGGCCGACGATGCCTACTACACGCTCGTGAAGGATGTCGAGTCAGACGAGTTTAAGATCGCGGAGATTCTCAATTTATTTCCCTCATCGGAGCGGGACACCGCGCTGATGAACAACAGCGTGATGGTGTTCGCCGTGAAGGTGAAGGAGCTTGGTTTGGTAGAGGGGCGGTCCATGATCCGCTACCGCTTCAACAACATTTACGAGACCACGCGCTGGCTTCCGTTTGATGTCGGCGGGCCGTCGTTGCGTACCGCGAATACCGAGCTGAACCACTCGCCTTATCATCCGGCAGACGCGCCGATTCAGGTCAGCGTCGATCACGATGCGTTCGAGGTCCACGGAATCAAGGAAGGCTCGATGCCGAAGCCGCTGTTGTTGTTTCATCATAACACTCTCGAGACGCAGTTCGACATCGTCAGCCTATATCAGGCCGCCCCGGACAGCGACGGGGACGGGCTGTGGGACGACTGGGAACTGACATATTTTGAGTCACTGAGCAA
>WTHH01000466.1 GCA_011523195.1 Verrucomicrobiales bacterium | reverse complement strand
GGTCAGCGATGAAACCAGCCATCCCTGGCCTCGGCCAGCGAGGTAGTAGTCCTCTTCACCTGAGCGGCTTTTGAGGACTCCCCAGATGCCGATCCCGAGCAGGAAAAGAAGGTAGCCGGCGAGGCAAAAATGGGGTAGCCAACCGAGATCTGGTGTGGTGGGGGCAGGCATCACTCGTCGTCGGTTTTCCAAAGCGTGAAGCTAGCCGTAACCACCACGGCAGCCTGTATGCCGTACCAAAACAACCCCCAAGCATAGATCACCGGCAGGCCGAGAAAACGAAGGGATTCGCTGTCGACACTTGGTTCCGGGTTAACCAAGCGTAATCCCGGCCCCGGCCCCATGAACATCGCAAGTGCGAACAGCGAAAACAAAACCAACCCAAGTCGGCGGTGTCTGGCGGGAGATTGATTGGTTGGTTTCACGCGCGGAATGATTCGCGCTTGGCCAAGCGCATGTCAACCCAAGCAAAATAATGAATAGGTGATAGCGATCCGGTGAATTGTCGAAACAAGCGTGGGATTCAAACGCTATCGTTGTACAAAAATGATCTGATTTTCCTCCTCTGGGGTAACGGAGGGACGTGCGGTATTACACCAAAGTCGCGTCGCTTCGCGACGGCATAATGGTAGACGTGGGTTTCAACCCGCGGAGATTCACCACGGCCATTGTTGCGTCGCGTGGCGACCGCTTATTTCGGTCGATGCTGAGCGGTCGCTGACGCGACGCTTTGGTGTTTGCGGCGCATTGACCGTGGGTTTCAACCCAGGCTAATTTTGACTGGTCGCTACGCGACAGCGAATTTCGGCGTTAATTAATCCACCTTCCACCAATTATCGATTCGGGCGACGAGGTCGCGGACGACTTCGGGGTAAGTGTTGGCCAAATTTTTGGTTTCGTGCGGGTCGGTGAGGAGGTTGAATAGTTCCAGATTCGTGCCGGTCTTTTTGCGATGACCGCCAGCCCAGGGGCGGATCTTGGGCGGGTTTTCGATCCAAGCGACGAGCTTCCATTTGCCGTGGATGCAGGAGCGCGTCCAGAGACTCTTTTCCGGCTCGGTGGCGGAGGCCATGTCATGGGCGAAGTTCGAAAGGAACAACGTATCGCGCTTGGCCAACGCCTGTTCATCAAGCAGATTGAGACCGGGCAAGTTGGCCGGGGGCTTGATGCCGGCGGCGGTGAGGATCGTGGGCACTACGTCAATGTTGGACACCAGCCGGCGCTCGTCCTTGCGTGGTTTGATCTTGCCGGGCCAATGCGCGATGAACGGTGTCCGCACGCCGTTTTCGTACGGATGCGCCTTGCCGAATTCGTTCCAGCCATTGTCAGCGAGGTAAAGCACGAGCGTGTTGTCGGCCACACCCTTTCTCTTCAGTTGGTTCATGAGTTCGCCGCAGGTTTCGTCGAGCCATTCGATCATCGCGAGGTACTTGGCCTTATTTTGATTTTTGACGGAGGCATATTTTGTGAGCAACCGCTCTGGTGGATTGTGCGGTGTGTGTGGAAGGAAGGGGGCATACCAGACGAAGAATGGTTTTTTCTGTCGCTGCGCCTTGTCGATGAAATCGTAGATCGGTTTCATGGACTTGCGGCCGATGGAAAGGGCTTGTCCCCCGTGGCGGCCGGTGGAGCCCATGTCGTCGGTGAAGCCAACGCGCCCAGGATGCTTCATCCAGTACTTACCCGTGTGCAGGGTCAAGTATCCGGCGTCGGCGAGTTGTCTTGGCAGTTGCGGCTTTTTGAAAAACGGCTCGATCCAATCGGCACGATTCTGTCCGCGGACGGGATCGTTTCCGGTGATGCCGTGCTGATGCGGGTACAAGCCGGTGAGCATCGTCGCCAGCGAAGGACTACAGATCGCGGTGGTGACATAACCGCGGGTAAAGGTCAGCCCTTCGGCGGCGAGTCGGTCGATGTTGGGCGTCCTCGCGTGTGGATGCCCGGCGAAGCTGTAATCGGTCCATGCATGATCATCGCTGATTATCAGCACCACATTGGGCCGCTTGGAGTCCGTTGCAGTGGCCGGAAATGCGAACACCGTGAAAATAAAAACAACGCTTAGCAGGGAGGTCAGTTTTTTCATGAGATCACAAATTCGCGTGGCAATTGTTTACTCAAGACCCAGCACGAAGGTCTCCGAATAGCGCAGTGCGCCTGTGTAGGCGTCGTGAAATTGGAAGATCACCTGTGGGTGTGGGAAGGCGAACCAGCGTTCGCCGTCTCGCTCGATCGGGTTATTGAACACGTTGTTGACCTGCACGACGCAGTAGTGGGGGAAGGTGCGGTTGGCGCGCGGAATGTCCTCCATCGCGTAGCTGCTCCAGCGGATGTCGCAGGCACGCGGGCCGTACTTGAATCTGCCGTTGGCGGGGCGGCCGCCTTCGTCTTTCATCGGCGCATGGTTGATGGAGTTGTGTGGGCCGCTGGCGAACTCGTAAACATTGTCGGTGATCTTGATGGCAAAGCTGTTGTGCAAATCGCCGGTAAGCACAAACACGCCCTTGTCGAGGCCGTCCCAAAACTCGATCAGTTCCTCGCGTTCCTTGAGGAACACGGTCCACGCATCATCCTTTTTGATGGTCGACTGCTTGTCTGCCCCGCCGCCGCTGCCGACGTGCGGCACCATGAAGTTGACTGACGAAACGACGAAAATGAAATCAGCCTTGCTGTTTTTGATGCCGTTCTTGAGCCATGCGAGCTGTTGTTTGCCGAGCATGGTAGCCTTGGGATTGCCGGGGTTGTCGACGTTGTGCAGGCTGCGATGTGACCGAGTGTCGAGCAGGAAGAAATCGCAGTTCGAGACGGTGAACTTGCCGTAACAGCGCCGACCGATCGAGTAAGTCTGCGAACCGTTCGCCTTGGCCGGTGGATTGATCCGGAGCCGGTGCGGGCCGAGAACCTCGACGATCTCGTAAACAGCCGAGTTGGGATCGCCCGGTTCGGCGTCGAGCTTGGCATCCTTGACCCCGGCTGTCATGGTACCCCAGTGTACGTGGAGATTTGCGAGTTCCTTGAGGTTCAGCTTGGTGAAATCTGCGTCGTTGTCCTGTAGGACATCGCTTCCCGCCTTGAATCGGCCGGTGCCGAATCGGGCGGGGGCGGAGTGTTCGGTGGGGTTCGCCCAAGCGAGGTAGTCGAACCAGGCGCGTGTGGCGATATCGCGGAACACCGCGCGGCGGTTGACGTAGCCGATCTCGCCGGTTCCGTAGATGTCGTTCAGCAATTCGTGATCGTCGGCGGTGTAAAATGACGGCACGTGGCGGTGCCACTCGCTAAGGTTTCGTCCGCGCTCGAGATAGATTTTGTAGTTCTCCCAGACCCCGGCAATGGTGGGGGCTTTTTGGACGATGTCGGGCGCTTGGCCAAGCGAGTCGATACCAACCTGATGCAGCCACTCACTGGCGGGGTAGGCGCGCTGATCCTCGTAGAGCCAATCGCCGTTAAGGATCGCAAAATGCACTTCATCCCGAACCTTGGCATTCAGCGTGTCGAATATCGGTAATGTTGGCCCGGCGCTGTCGCCACCACCGCGTTGGTTGTTGCCGCAAGCGAATTCGAATTTAAAATTGAACAGTCCCTCCGGATTGCCCTTGGCATTCTTGAAATCATCAGCATGGGGCAGGGTGCGGAACGATCCGCTCAATTGATGATCTTCCACCCTGTAATGGTAGCGTGTGTTTGGCTTCAGGTCGGTGAGTTTGAGAATTCCGGTGTTGTCATCCTCGATCGATGTCGTCTGGAGAGTCGCTGACTGGCCGAGTACAGACTTGTCGGTGCCGTAGAATACCACCACTTCGCCCGGTCGATGGGTACGCATCCAGAGACTCATCGAGTCGTGAGACGGGCGCCCCAACATGGGGCCATGCGTCACTCGAATATCTGTGGGTTCGCGGTCTTGGCCAAGCGCTTGGCCAAGCGATGCAATTATTATAGCGGCAAAAACAGCCGGGACTCGGTGTGCGATCATTGGTTTTTGCGGTTTGCGCGCTTGGCCAGGCAGAGTCCTATTTCAATTCCTTGATGCGGATGTTGCGATAAAACACCGGGGAGGAATGGTTCTGTAGTCCGATGAACCCGCCTGTGCGCTTGAGGCCGGGGACGTTTTTGACCTTCTCAGCCAGCTTGGCCAAGTCGGCCTTGATGACCTGTTTGCCGTTAACCCAAACACGGCACTTGGAGCCGGTGCAGCGGATGCGGAGGGTCTGCCATTCGCCGGCCTTTTTTGTAGCGCGCTCGCTGGGAGGTTGCACGGCGTAAATGGCGGCCGTGAATTGGTCTGGCTTGAGGTCCTTCCACTTTGGGCCGTAGTCATCCAGCACCTGAATTTCCAAGCCGGTCACCCATGGGTTGCCTTCTTTCGGGGCGCGGATGAACACGCCGCTGTTGCCATCGGTCGGGATTTTGTATTCCAGTCGGAGGTCGAAATTTGAAAATTCCTTTTCAGTGGCGATCCATTGGGACCCCTTTTTCCCCGTGCAGGAAAGGATGGCATCCTTGGCGACCCAATTGGTGGTCGGCCCACCGATGCCCTGCCAACCGGAGAGGTCTTTGCCGTTGAAAAGCGGGGTGAATCCTTTTTCCGCAGCGCCAAGCTGGGCAACGCACAGGGTTATTGCAAATAGAAGTGCTTTCACGCCGCGACTCTAAGCGCGTCGCGCGAGACGGCAATGTAAAATGATTTTCGCTGGGGCGGATTAATTGCCGGTCGCCTTGAGGTCGGCTCCGGTTTTGGCACCGTTTTTTCGGAGAAGCTCGGCAACTTCCGGTTTGTTCTTGGCCCAGTCGAGGGGAGTGTCGCCATCGGTGTCCTTTGCATTGACCTCGGCCTTTGCCGCGATCAGTGCCGCAACGATTTCAACGTGGCCCTTGTAGGCTGAGCCGTGAAGGGGTGCCCAGCCATTTGCGTCGCGTGCGTTTGTGTCAGCCTTGTTTTCCAGCAAAAGCACAACGATTTCCTTGTGACCATTGTAGGCGGCCCGGTAAAGCGGCGTGCGCCCGAGATTGTCCTTGCCGTTGACATCGGAGCCGGCCTTGAGGTGCTGCTTGACGGCCTCGAGATTTCCGTTGGCAGCATCGTCGGAGAGCGCGCCCAGCTTGACTGCTGATTGCGCTCCGTGTTTGCGGAGCACCTCTACGGCGTCAGCATCGGCCAGTTCCAGCGGTGTGAGCCCGGCTTTGTTCTTGGTATTCACGGTAGCTCCGTTGGCGATGAGTACCTCAATTGCGGCCGCGTGGCCGCCTCGAGCTGCCCGGTGGAGGGCGGTCATGCCCTCAGCGTCCGGTTCATCGACCTTAGCTTTATTCGCGAGAAGCAGTGCGACGATCTCGGCACTGCCTTTTGAGGCGGCAAAATGGAGAGGCGTGTCGCCGTCATCGTTCTTTGCGTTCACATTGGCGCCGACTCCAACGAGGGCCTGAGCGCCGATCAGTTTTCCGGAGCGGGCGGAGTAGTGCAGGGGAGTGGCGTTCCACTGGTTGCGGAGGTCGATATCCGTGCCGGCGGCGTGATGCTGCAGGATCGTCTCAATATCCCCCTTGTAGGCGGCCTGATGGATGGAGGCCGAGGGTGCCTCGACTTTTTCTTTAGGCGGTTCGACTGGTGTTGGGGTTGAGCTGCAACCGGCAGCCACGAGGCAGCCGGCGGTCAAAAACAGCAGAATCTTGTTCGTCATAATGCGGGCGAAGCGTATGACCGCGGTGCACTTGGTTCAACCCTGATTTGCCCAAGCCAAGCGCTTGGCCAAGCGATTCTTGCTTGTTTCTTAGAGGGGCTGCGGGTAGCAAGGGCGCGACTGCAAGCCAAGCGCTTGGCTTGCCGAGGGGAAACCATGCAACTCGACGATCAACAAAAGAAAATCGTGGCCGGTTGGATTGAGGAAGGTCTCGATCTTTCGGCGATTCAAGCCCGTCTCGAATCGGAATTGGACATCAGTATGACTTACATGGATGTGAGGTTCCTGGTGGGCGACCTGGAGTTGATGCCCAAGGACGAGGAGGAACCCGCGGAGGAGGACGACGACGAAGTAGAGGAAGAGCCGGTTGGGGCCATGCCCGGCGGGCCGACGCCGGAGGATCCCTTTCCTGTACCGGAGGATCCTATGGCGGATGCGCCAACTCCCGCTCAGGACGGAGCGCCGAGTGATGAGATGCCCGAACCGGGTAGCGGTGGGGATGTGTCTATCAGTGTTTCTCCGGTGACCAAGCCGGGGATGATGGCGAGTGGTTCGGTGACGTTCTCCGATGGGGTGACCTGCGACTGGTATTTGGACCAATTAGGTCGCCCGGGTTTGGTGCCTCCGGCTGAGGGCTATCGTCCGCCGGACGCCGACATGCCGGTGTTTGGGCAGAAATTACAGGAAGCGCTGCAGGGCGGTTACTAGGCG
>WTHH01000159.1:5103-6395 GCA_011523195.1 Verrucomicrobiales bacterium | reverse complement strand
CGTGCAGTCGTACCGCGACCCGGATCGCACGATCAATCCGAAGCAGGATAACACCGCGGAGTACATCGAAAACTGGGATCCGAAGCAGCGTCGCCAAGCGTTCCCGTGATTTTTCCGGAAGCGGCTTGGCATTATTAATCGAGGAGGGTTGAGGGAGTTTGGATAAGCCGGGCGAACACGTTTCGTGCCTGAAATGGGTGGGCGTCATCTTTTCCGTCTGCCTGATTTATTCCTTCATCCGCTACATCACGTTGGGGCCGGAGGATGTGTCGCAACTGCCGTTGTACGTGATGAATAAGGCGCTGTCTTGGGCGGGGCTAGCCACGATCGGCCTGTCGCGCCTGCTCGGTCATGCGGCGGCGCGAAAGCAGGCCGGCTTGATCGGGGCGTTGATGATCGGCCTGCACGTGGTGATGTCGATGCTCGGCCTGAAGCCGGAGTATCTTCATAAGTTTTTTGACTCGATGAACGGGATGAAACTGACCGGGGCCGGCGAGGCGTCGATGTTGACTGGGGTGTTAGGGCTGGGTTTTCTCGCTTGGATGCTTTGGGCGACGGCGGAGCAGGCCAACGGTTCTTCCGATTCAAACGGCAATTTGAGCCTGTTGCCGTGGGTGGGGCGTGCGGTGTTGATTTGCGGCGCGGTGCACGTGGCCCTGATGGGGTGGGATATTTGGTTCGCCCCGGAAAAGTGGGAAAGCTACGGTCATCTCCCACCGATCACGCTGCTGTCGTTTGTCACGGCAGTGGTGTTCCTTTTTCTTCGCCGCCGCCGGGCGTGATTCATCCGCGTGGGTGGAACTCTTGATGCACTTTTTTCAACCGTTGCCCGGCCACGTGCGTGTAAACCTCGGTGGTGGAAATGTTGGAGTGGCCGAGCAGTTCCTGAATCACCCGCAGGTCGGCGCCGTGCTCGAGCAGGTGCGTGGCAAAGCTGTGCCGCAGCATGTGCGGGGTGATGTTGCGGACGATCCCTGCGGCGCGGCAGCGTTTCTTGATGCGCGTCCACAGTGTCACTGCGGCGAACTCGGTGCCCCGCGAGGTCAGGAATAGATTACCGGGTGATTTTTCCTTCACCAACTTCGGCCGACCGGCGTTGAGGTAGCGCCCGATCGCTTCGACGGCGCGGCGCCCCACCGGCACGACTCGCTCCTTGTTGCCCTTGCCGATCACCTGAATGAACCCGGCGTCGAGCCGGAGCTGTTCCATTCGCAGGCCGCGCAACTCAGCCAGCCGCAACCCGGAGGCGTAGCATAGTTCGAGCATCGCGTGATCGCAGAGTGACGCAGGTG
>WTHH01000159.1:0-5093 GCA_011523195.1 Verrucomicrobiales bacterium | reverse complement strand
TGGCGTCAATGCCTTGGGCAGGCGTTTCCATCGGCGAGGCAGGCTGAGGTTCTCGGCGTGGTTGGTGGGAAGAAATTCTTCCTGCACACAAAAACGGAAGAACGCCTTCAAAGCGGCGATCTCGAGGTATAGGCTGGCTGTGCTGAGTTTGGCCGATTCGCTGCGGGGACGCCCCCGTTTTTTCAGCTCGTCCTCAGGTTCGGGATTGTTGTCCTCGCGCTGATGCTGCAGGTAGCCAAGTAGATGGGTGAGCGTGACCTCGTTCCAGCGCTCGATCGACTCGCCCTTGGCCCAGTCGGCAAACCGGTTGAGGATATTGCAGTAGGCTTTTTGGGTGTGCTCGGACTGCCCCCGCTCGTGGCGGAGGTACTGCCCGAAATCTTCAATCAAAGCCTGCATCTCGCTGCGGCGATGCTAGGGCGGTTTTGGCTTTGCGGTCAACGAGCGGGAACGTATCGTTCGCCGACGTTGCTGAGCCGAATTTTCATTTTAATTGCTGCTATCGCGCTGGGTCTGCCGTTGGCCGAGGCGTGTCGTTACTCGGTGCGGGATGTCGGTTTTGCGGATCTGGGCAATGAGCGATACACGCTCCGTTTTTACGTCGAAGACCCCGAAACGCCGGATGCGGCCGGTGCGCTTGTCCAGGCGGCACGGACGTTGTTTGGGGATTCCAACGTGATTTTTGAGGTGGCCAAGCGCGAGCCGGGCCGCGAGGGGCTGGTGCTGGTTTCGCCGGATGGCAAACGGTCGCACTCAATCGCTTGGCCAGGCTTGGAGGCCGGGGCTGGCGAGCCGGAGTGGGATTTGGCTCAATCCATCATCGCCTCGCCAACGCGCGATGCCCTGTTGGAAAAACTCATTCCCGCCTACACGGTGGTGCTGCTGGTGGACGGCACGGACGCCGCGCAAACCAAGCGCGCCCACACCGCCGCAGTCGAGGCCATTGAGGCAATTACCAAGCTGATGCCGGAGATGCCCAAGCCGGTGGAGCATCCGCCGGTGGTGGTGCGCCTGCCGGTTGACCGCATGGCGGAGGAGACCATTTTGCTTTGGAGCCTCGGTTTGGACACGAGCCCGACGCCGGAGCCGCAGGCGGTGGTGGTGATGGGGCGCGGCCGCCGCGTGGGCGAGTCGATGCGTGGCGGGTTGATCACCCGGACGGCGCTGCAGGAGGCGATGGCCGTGGTGGGACAGGATTGCGAGTGCGGCCTCGACCGTGTGTGGATGCAGGGCGAACGATTTCCGCTCGCGTGGGGTCGCGCGGAAAAACAGGCCGCCTTCGCCGAGCTGGGTTTTGATCCCGACAACCCGAAGGTGAAAGCCGAGATTAGTCGCATCATTGCGCGCGGCCCGAACTCTCGGCCAAGCGGCAAGCCGCAGTCGGCCTCGGATAACTTTGACCAACTCGCGTTGGGTTACAGCGAGGAGATCATCGGCATCGAGGAACCGATGGAAGAGATCGCGATGGTCACGACCGAACAGCCGGCCGTGACCCCGCAGCCCACGCTCACGCCGGAGCCGGCTGCAGCGAAAACCGAGCCTGCTGTCGAGGAGCCGACTGGCTCGAACCCGCTCGCGTGGACGGTGGCGTTGATCGCCGTGGTGGCGCTTGGCGGCGGTGGGATCGTCCTGTTGCGGAGGGGAAGCTGAGTGTCGCCCTGGTCACAAATCATCCGTGAGATCGCCTTCCGCAAATGGAATGCGCTGCTGATGTTCACCGGGCTGGCGGCTGTGGCGGCGACGATCAGCATGGGCAAGTTGATCGCCGAGGCGGACGAACGCGAAACGCGCCGAGTCACCCGCGACATGGGATTCAACCTCCGCATCATCCCGGCGGAGACCGATCTTGGGCAGTTTTATCGTGATGGATATTCGAGGCGGATGATGGATGCCTCAATGCTCGACCGGCTCGCGACCAGCCTGACCAATAATGTGGAGTTCAACCATCTCGTCGGCACACTGCGGCATGAGTACACGATCAACGGCGAGACGATAATGCTCGTCGGTCTCTCGGAAACCTACGTTGCGCCGGGGCAGGGCAAGAAGCCGATGGGATTCAAAATCAAGCCCGGCACGGTTCATGTCGGCTCCGAGATCGCGCGCGCGTTGAAGAAAAAGAAGGGGGACAAATTCCACGTCGGCACTGCTTCTTACGAGATCGTCAACGACGCAATCGAGACCGGCACGCAGGACGACATCACGGTGTTTATGCGATTGGAGGACGCGCAGGCGACGTTGCAACTGGCGAGGAAGATCAACGAGATCGAGGCGATCGATTGTCTTTGCCTTACGGCCGATCAGGATCCGTTGTCGATCCTGCGCAAGACAATCGGCGAGATTTTGCCCGGGGTACAGGTGGTGCAAAAACGGGTGCAGGCTGATGCCCGGGCCAAGCAGCGCCAGACTCGCGAGCGGGTAAACCAATTCGTCCTGCCAACCGTGCTTTTAATCGGGGCGCTCTGGGTGGCGGTGCTTTTCGTCATCAACGTCCGCGATCGGCGGCAGGAGATCGGCGTGCTCCGGGCGATTGGCAAGCGCGGCGGCCAGATCGCTGGCCTTTTTCTTGGCAAGGCGATCCTGCTTGGCCTGGCGGCATCGTTGGCCGGAGCACTGCTCGGCACATGGCTAGGGCTGCAGTTCGGGCCGGAGCTGTTTCCGGTGACGAAGAACGCCATCAAGCCAAACTGGAACCTTGTCAGCCAGTTGGCGGTGGCCATGCCGGTGTTTGCCGCGCTGGTTGCTTTCATTCCCACCACACTTGCGGTGTCGCAGGACCCGGCGGCGTCGCTCAGGGAGGATTGATCATGATTCACTGCAGCGAACTAACCAAGACATTCCGCCGCAACTGCTCCGAGGTCGTAAGCCTTGACCGCGTGTCGCTGGAGATCGGGGCCGGTGAATTCGTGGTCGTGCGCGGGCCAAGCGGCTCCGGCAAAACCACGCTGCTCCTGTCGATCGGTGGCATGCAACAGCCAAGCGCCGGCACCGTGACGCTGGACGGCGAAAATCTTTACGCGATGTCCTCCACCGAGCGGGCCCGTGCCCGGGCGGACAAGGTGGGCTTTGTTTTTCAAATGTTTCACCTCGTGCCGTATCTGAGCCTGCTGGAAAATATTTTGCTGGCCGCTCCTGCTTGGCCAAGCGCGGAGGCACGCACCCGGGCGAACGAGTTGCTCGAGCAGTTCGGCTTGGCCAAGCGCGCCACGCATCGGCCGGATGAACTGAGCGCGGGGGAACGCCAGCGTTTGGCAGTGGCTCGGGCGATGTTGAACCGTCCCGGCGTGCTGCTGGCCGACGAGCCGACCGGCAACCTCGACCCGGAAAACGCGGCCAGCGTCATTGGTCATTTCACGGAATTCCACAAGGCGGGCGGGACGGTCGTGCTGGTGACACACGGCACCGCGGCCGACTCCGTCGCCAGCCGCGTGATTCGACTCGAGCAGGGCCGGTTGGCCGGGAACTGAATGGTTGTTCGCGGGAATCCCGGTTGGTAGTTTCCCCGTATGGACACGGCGATGGCAGCCCTGATCGGCCTAGCGCTCAGCGCGACCTGCGGGTTTCGCGTCTTCGTGCCGTTGCTGGCGGTCTGCATCGCCACCCGTGCCGAGAAGACGGAGGGCGAAACCTACGTGCAACTGGCTGAAAATTTTAGCTGGCTCCAGAGTGACCCGGCGTTCGTTGTTTTTCTTGTGGCTGCGATTTTTGAAATCGCCGGCTACTACCTCCCGATCATCGACAACTTTCTCGACACGCTCGCCACTCCGGCGGCGGTGGTGGCCGGCACACTTATCACGGCGGCGTTCCTCGTCGACATGGAGCCGTGGCTGCAGTGGGTGCTGGGCGTGGTCGCCGGGGGTGGTGCGGCCGGGGCTGTGCAGGCGACCACAGTTGTGGCCCGGGCGGCGTCCACCGTCACCACCGGCGGGCTGGGCAATCCGGTGGTGGCCACGGTCGAGACCGGCTACTCGTTTTTGGGATCGCTGCTCGCGGTGGTGATCGCGCCCCTCGCGCTGGCTGTCTCGTTGCTGTTGGTTTTTACGGGGGTGTTTATCTGGATTTGCCGCCGAAGACGCGCCGCCATGGAGGCACTAAGATGACACGATCATTCATAATAATCGCTTTTGTCGTGATGACCCTCGCCGTCGCCGGGAAGGCTGGGGCGGCGGAAGGGCATTGGGCGTTTCAGCCGGTGAAGCGGCCTGCCGTACCGGTCATCGACTCAGCCTGGCCAAGCAGTGACATCGACCGTTTTGTGTTGGCCAAGCTGCGCGAAAACAAAATGCAGCCGGCAAAGCGGGCGGATCGGCGTACGTTGATCCGCCGATTGTCATTCGACCTCGCCGGCCTGCCGCCATCGCCGGGGGAGGTTGAAGCGTTTGTCAACAGCACCTGGCCCGATGCCTACCGCGAGTTGGTCGATCGGCTGCTTGCCTCGCCTCGTTTTGGCGAGCGCTGGGCGCGGCACTGGCTGGATGTGGCCCGCTACGCCGACACCAAGGGCTACCTCGCCGGCAATCAGGCGCGGCTGTTCACCCACTCGTACACCTATCGGGATTACGTCATCGACGCCTTCAACAATGACCTACCGTTTGACCGTTTTTTGATCGAGCAACTGGCGGCCGACCGGCTTGAGCTGGGCGAAGACAAACGACCACTGGCGGCGATGGGGTTCCTCACGCTGGGTCGTCGTTTTTTGAACAACCCGCACGACATCATCGACGACCGCATCGACGTGGTGACCCGAGGCATGATGGGGCTGACCGTCAGTTGTGCGCGGTGCCACGACCACAAATACGACCCGGTGCCCACCGCGGACTACTACTCGCTGTATGGCGTGTTCGCCAGCAGCCACGAGCCGAAGGATAAACCTTTCATCAGTGACTCGATCGATCCCGTTCAGCGTGCGTCGTTTGAAAAGGAGCGCAAACGCCGCGAGGACAGCCTGAAGAATTACGAGAAGGAACAGTACGCGCGCATCCGCAAACAGGTGAAGCAGCAGACCGGCGACTACATCTGGGCGGCGCATCGAGCTGCCGGCGTCGAGGCAGGCAAGATCGACGAACTCGCACGCAAATCCAAGCTCGACCCGGATG
>WTHH01000395.1 GCA_011523195.1 Verrucomicrobiales bacterium | reverse complement strand
CCCCGGGCCAAGCGGGCAATCCACATCAGCCTCGTCGGCGGCATGAGCCATATCGACTCTTACGACTACAAACCCGGGCTGGACAAGGCCCACGGCAAGCCGCTTGGCTCCAGCGAGAAGCCGGACATTTTCTTCGGACAGGTCGGCCTGTTGCGGCGCAGCGACTTTGCGTTCAAGCAAAGCGGTCAGAGTGGGCTCTGGCTGTCGGACATGTTTCCGAACATCGCTGAGATGGCGGACGAGATGACCGTTATCCGCTCGATGACCACCGACTCGGCCAACCACACGCCGGCGTTGTTCTTCGCCAACAGCGGCTTTGAGTTCAACGGCTTCCCGTCGGTCGGGAGCTGGGTGTCATACGGTCTCGGCTGCGAGACCGAGTCGTTGCCGGCGTTCGTCGTGTTGAGCGATGGGCGCGGTGGCCCGAACGGTGGAGCGTCCAACTGGACCAGCGGCTTTCTGCCGTCACAACACCAGGGTGTCGAACTGCGCAGCGGCAAGACCCCTGTGCGCGACCTTTTCCCGGCCATCGAGCAGCCACAGGGATCGGACGCCGCCGCAAGGGATTTTTTGCAACAACTCAATGCGCGCCACGCCGACCGCAGCGGAGCCGACGCGATGCTGAGCGCCCGCATGCGCAGCTACGAACTGGCAGCCCGCATGCAGTTGTCCGTGCCGGAGGTGAGCGACATCAACGGCGAACCGGAACACATCCGCAACATGTACGGCCTTGGCGAAGGCCACACCGTGGATGCCGGGCGGCGCTGCCTGCTGGCGCGGCGACTGCTCGAGCGCGGTGTGCGGTTCGTGCAGATTTACTCCGGCGGCCCTATCGGCGGCTCGCCGCGCGCGAGCTGGGACGCCCACGAAAACGTGAAGGAGAATCACTCCACAGAGGCCGGCCGGATTGACAAGCCGATCGCCGGCCTATTGCGAGACCTCAAGCAGCGCGGCATGCTGGATGACACGCTCGTTTTGTTCACCACTGAGTTTGGCCGGACGCCGTTTGCGCAGTCCGGCTCAGACAAGGTTGGCCCCGGGCGCGACCACAACAAGTACGGCTTCTCCTGCTGGCTCGCAGGCGGCGGGGTGAAGGCCGGATTCAGCTTTGGCCAAACCGACGAGATCGGCTGGAAGACAGTCGAGAACCCGGTGCACTGGCACGACTTCCACGCCACCGTGCTACACCTGATGGGCGTCGATCACAAAAAGCTGACCTTCTACCACAACGGCATTGAGCGCCGCCTGACCAACGTCCACGGCCACGTCGCCAACGGCATCTTCGCCTAGCGCAACGCTTGGCCAAGCGCGGGCGCTAACTTTGAGGAAACATTCCTTTCCCATCAAAGTTCGCGTGATATACGAGGACTGTTATGCCGCCGTGAGCCTTTGCGGACTCGCAGGCTCGCCCCTCCATTCTTGCGCTTGGGGTTGAACGGGCTTACAAAGGTGGAAGTACAAGTAATCGAAGAACAATGTCTGAAGTATTGACCAGAGCGGGGAAGGCGCGCGTGTTGGCCGTGGTCATGGGGGGCGGTCAGGGAACGCGGCTGTTCCCGCTGACGCTGGAGCGCTCGAAGCCGGCGGTGCCGTTGGCGGGCAAGTATCGGTTGGTGGATATTCCGATATCGAACTGCATTAACTCGCGCCTCAATCAGGTCTATCTGCTCACGCAGTTCAACTCGGCCTCGCTGCACCGGCACATTTCGCACTCGTACAAGTTTGACCATTTCTCACGTGGGTTCGTGGAGATTCTGGCGGCGGAGCAGACCCCGACGAGTGACTCGTGGTACCAGGGCACGGCGGATGCGGTGCGCAAAAACCTGAACCATCTGCTGACAAATAATTTTGAGTATCTACTAATCCTGAGCGGGGACCAACTTTACCGGATGGATTTCCGGGAGATCATCGCGGCACACATCGAGAAGGAGGCAGAGCTGACGGTGGCGACAATCCCGGTGGATCGCGACCGGGCGACCGGGTTCGGCATCATGCACAATGACGAGGTCGGGAGGATTCAAAAATTCGTGGAGAAGCCGGATACGCTGGAGTTGCTGGACTCGCTGCGGCTAGCCGAGGCGCAGGTGGCGGAGCAGGGGCTCGAGGTGGGGGGCGACCACTATCTGGCGTCGATGGGCATATATGTTTTTAACCGCGCCACGCTGGTGGAGCTGCTGGACAACGAGATGACGGATTTCGGCAAACACATCATCCCGCGCGCGATCGATTCGCACCGCGTGTACTCGCACGTGTATCAGGGCTATTGGGAGGACATCGGGACGATCCGCTCGTTTTTCGAGGCGAACCTCGACATGGTGAACACAGTGCCGCGGTTCGATTTTTTCCAGATGGAAACGCCGATCTACACGCGGCCGCGTTTCATGCCGGCGTCGAAGATCAACGGTGCTGCAATCGATCAGGCTGTGATCTCGGACGGCTGCATCATAGATCGCTCACGGATTAGCCAAAGCCTGGTCGGGGTGCGATGCCTGATGGCACCCGGCTGCCGGGTACACCGGTCGGTGCTGATGGGGGCAGATTTTTACGAGACAGAGGCGACCAAGCGGGAGAGTGATGAAAAGGGCATACCCCGCGTGGGGGTAGGTGAGAATACGCGGATTGAGTCGGCGATCATCGACAAAAACGCCCGGATCGGGGCGAACTGCGTGATCTCGCCGGAGGGCAAACCGGAGCATTTTGACGGCGAGAACTACTTCATTCGTGAAGGGATCGCGATCGTCCCAAAAGGAGCGGTAATCCCGGACGGCACGATAGTTTAGGGGGGAACGACAAACCAAGCGCTTGGCCAAGCGAGTGAGGCGAACGCCAAAATGATACGTGTAAGTATTATTTTGTTGCATGGGCCTTGCGGACAGCTACGCTTCTGAGCCGTTTCGCTATCGGCCTTTTTTGGGTCGATCTGCGCGCCCCTTGCGCTTGGCCAAGCGGGACAAAATTCAATTTCACATGAAAAAACTGGGTATCACTTTCTTGGGCCTGGCCGCCGTCACGGTGGCTTCGGCGGCTCCAGTTGACGGGTGGCTGCACATGCGCGGGCCGCTCCAATCCGGCCTCTCGTTTGAGACCAACCTGCCGGACAGCATTCAGGCCGAGGACGCGCTGTGGACGGTGGACCTGCCCGGCCGCTCGGCACCGACGATCTCCAACGGCAAGCTGTTCATCGTCGGCCACCTCGGCGAGGGCGCGGATTTACAGGAGGGCGTGTTCTGCCTGGACGCCGAGACCGGCAAGAAACTGTGGGAGCACAAGTTCAACGACTTCCTGAGTGACATCATTTACACCCGCTACTCCTCCTCGAGCCCGACGATCGACCCGGAAACCGGCAACCTTTTTTTCCAGGGCACGCAGGGTTTGTTCGCCTCGTTTTCGCAGGATGGCAAAATCCTTTGGAAGCACTCGCTGATGGAGGCGCTTGGCCGGATGACCTTCCCGAACGGCCGCACCGCGACACCGGTGGTCGACAAAGACCTCGTGATCACCCGCGGCATCATGGCCAACTGGGGTGCGCAGGGGCCGCCGTGGGATCGCTTTTACGGCTTCGACAAAAAGTCCGGTGAACTAGTCTGGGCGGCCAAGCCGGGCGGACGCCCGAAGGACAGCTGCTTCTCCTCGCCGTACCTCGGCTGGCTCGATGGCAAACGCGTCTTTTATGCGACCACCGGTGACGGCAGCGTGATCTGCGCCAACGCTCGCACCGGTGAGGCGATCTGGCAGGTGCCGCTGTTCAAGGCTGGTATCAATGCCTCGGTGGTGGTCTACAACAATGAAATCGCCGCGGCGATCTACGGCACGCCGTACGAGCCGGGCCAAATGGTTGGCCTAAAGATTCCGAACGTGCAGCCGAAGGATGCTAACCCGGTCGTGGTCGAGCGCAAGCAGGTCGAGCTTTGGACGCAAAAGATCACCACCTCCACCAGCGCACCGATCCTCGTTGATGACACGATTTACGTCGTGGCCGAGAAGGGCGAACTGCACAGCGTCAACATCGTCACCGGCAAGGAAAACTGGAAGATCAAGCTGGGCATCGAGCAGCGCAACGCCTCGCCGGTGCATGCCGACGGGAAAATTTACCTGCCGATGCTCGAAAACCCGGCCGGCGAGGGGGGCGCAGCCAAAGGCGGCACCGGCACACACGGCGCGTTTTACATAATAAAACCGGGCAAAAACGAGGCCAAGATTTTGTCGCATGCCGTGTTGGATGGCCGCTGTTTTGCCACGCCGTCCATCTACAATGGCAAGGTCTACGTGCAGACAACCAAGAAACTTTACTGCTTCGGCAAGCCGGGCAACAACAAGGGCCTGGCCAAGGCTCCCAAGGCCAAGGCATGGCCCAAGGCGGGCAAGCCAACCCGGCTGCAGATCGTGCCGTCGGAGATTCTGCTCGAGCCGGGTGAGTCGGCCTCGTTCCGCGCGCGCCGCCTCGACGCCAACGGTTTCCTCGTGGACGAGATCGCCGGCGACAAGCTTAAGTGGGAGTCGTACATCCCGCCGACCGCCAAGGTGAAGGCCCGCATGAACGCCTCGTTCAAGGGTGGCCAGATCATCGCCGGCAAGGATCGGGGCAGCTCGGCCGGGGCTTTCAAGGCGACAGCCGGTGGGTTGAGCGGAGTGATCCGGGGCCGCGTGCTGCCGGCTCCGCCGTTGAGCGAGGACTTCGAAGGATTCGACCTGGTCGAGGACAGCCTCGTGGACGAGGGCGTGAAGTTCGCCTACCCGCCGCTGCCGTGGATCGGGGCACGGTTCAAGTTTGAGGTGCGCGATCGCGAAGGCACCAAGGCGCTGCGCAAGACGGTCGACAACAAACGATTGCAGCGTGCCACGGTATTTATCGGCGAACAGAGCATGAGCAACTACACCATCCAGGCTGATGTGCTGACGGATGGTCGCCGCCGCAAGATGTCCGATGTGGGGATCATCAACCAACGCTACTGTGTCGTGCTCAAGGGCAACGAGCAGAAGTTGGAGATCAACTCGAACCTCGACCGTATCCGGGTGCCGGAGCGTGGTTCCCCGCCGAACTTCCGCTGGAAAGCCAACCAGTGGTTTACGCTCAAGGCTCGCGTGGACGTCAACGAGGACGGCTCCGGCATGATCCGCGCCAAGGCTTGGCCAAGGGACGAGGCCGAGCCGGATTCATGGAACATGGAGTTCAAGCACAACAACGCGCACAAGAGCGGTTCACCTGGCCTGTTCGGGTTTTCCCCGCAGGAGATGCCGGTGTACATCGATAACGTGAAGGTGACGCCAAACAAGTAAATCACTGATTCTCCCAAACCATTTTATCATCATGAAAAACCTTAAAATCGCAATCGTGACCGGCCTGATCGCCGGTATTCTGGGCAGCGCCGCAGTGCAGGCTGCCGACTGGCCGCAGTGGGGCGGTAACTCGCTTGGCCGCAACATGGCCGCACCGGGCGTGACCGGCCTGCCGGACAAGGTGGAGCCGGGCGACTACAAGCAGGGCACCGAGGACGTCGATCTCTCGACGACGAAAAACGTCAAGTGGGTGGCCAAGCTGGGCACCCAGAGCTACGGCAACCCGACCATTTCCAACGGCCGCATCTACGTTGGCACCAACAACGATTCGCCACGTGACTCACAACACGAAGGCGACCGCAGCATCATGCTGTGCCTCGACGAAAAGACCGGCGAATTCATCTGGCAACTGGTCATTCCCAAGCTGAAATCCGGCAAGGTGAACGACTGGGAAAGCCTCGGGTTGCTATCCTCGCCGACCGTGGTGGGCAATCGCATCTACGTGGTAACCAGCCGCTGCGAAGTGCTCTGCCTCGACACCGAGGGCTTGGCCAACGGCAACGACGGCCCGTACAAGAACGAGGCGGTCTACGTGCATCTCGATACCGGAAAACCACCGGCCAAGATCGGCAAGAAGGACGGTGACATTATCTGGCGCTACGACATGATGGACGAGTTGGGCGTGTTCCCGCACAACGCCTCCAACTGCTCGGTGATCGTGGTGGGCGACATCGTCTACGCCTGCACCTCCAACGGGCAGGACTGGACGCACTCGAACGTCCCCTCCCCGCTCTCCCCAAGCTTTATCGCTCTCGACGCCAAGACCGGTGAACTGCTCGGCGAGGACGACGCCGGCATCGGCCCGAACATTTACCACGGCCAGTGGAGTTCGCCCTCCTACGGCGTGGTCAATGGCAAGGGTCAACTCTTCTTCGGCGGTGGCGACGGCTGGTGTTACGCCTTCGAGCCGAAGCCGGTCTACGACGAAGACGAGGACCTCGACTTTCTCCGCAAAATCTGGTGGTACGATTCCAACCCACCCGAGTATAAGAAGGACAAAAACGGCAAGGCGATCAAGTATCCGGCCGCCGAGGGGCCGAATGAGATCAACTCGACTCCGGTGTTTTATAAGGGTCGCGTGTACGT
>WTHH01000450.1 GCA_011523195.1 Verrucomicrobiales bacterium | reverse complement strand
GTATTCAAGTAGGCATGATACGAGTCCAGCGCAGCTTGGTATTGGCCCGCCGACTGGAGCGCGATAGCCTTGTTCAGTCTGGAGCGGGCATCCTTGGCATCCACGAGGGAGGCCTTATCAAAATACTCTGCGGCAGTCTCGTACCGCTGCTCGACATGGGCCAAGACACCCAAACCATTTAGCGCAATGGAATCCTGCCCGCCCGCCTTCCTAAAACTCTCGCGGCCCAATGACAACCTCACAGCATGAAACTCGGCGACACCTTTCTCAAGCCAGTGCGAGAATTTGTCGTCCCCCAACCGTACACGGAGCTTTTCAAATTCATCCGCCGCCTTGCCGGCATTGATCCGGAAAGCCGCCTCATCGGAATCCCAGTGGTACCGCTCTAGATAAAGCCAGGCGAGATTCTCGTGGGCATGCTGCTTTAGCTCCGCCGGGGAGTTATTGGTTGTGGTGAACCGATAGGCCTGATACGCCTGAAAATAGTGGTTAGTATCGCTGTTTTTACTTTTACGGAATAACTCCTGATGTGCCAGGCCAAGCTGATTGTGCAGATGCCCCATGATCTTAGGCGACCGCTTAAGTTCCTCATTTTTGCTGATGAAATCAAGGGCCCGATCCAACTCCACCAATGCATCAGCAGCGTTGCCGACGGCTAGCAGGCGGCTTCCATTCTCGAGAGCCGTTCTTTCTGGCGGAGTGCAGCCGGCGAGGATGACGATCAGGCACAGAGCGATCCCGGGCGCGACCAGATTCAGGAGCCGTTTTTGCGTGGTCTGCATGACCGCTGGTGGTAGCATCGCGGCCTCAGCGAGTCAAGGGATCCACTCCCCTGTCCCGTGTTTGGCATGCTCCAAAAACGATCCAGTTTCCGCCCGGTGATGCGCTGGCTTCCCTGTCTCGCGGCAGTGGTCGTGCTTGGCCAGGCGCTTGGCTCAGATGAGAAGCCAAGTGAACCCCCGGCACTCACGAACCCCAATCCACGCATCAACGTGATCCGGGACGATGCCTCAGCCATCCGCTGGAAGATCGATAAACAGCGCGTGGACGGGATGGTGGAGGCAGGTTTACTGCAGGCCACCGGCAGCGAGAACCCCACCGCAGGCTGGTTGAGCCTTGTCAGCCCGGAGGACACCGTCGGTATCAAGGTCAACGCCGGGCCGGGGCAGATCAGCGGCACACGCCTCGAGGTGACGGACACCGTCGTTCGAGGCCTGCTCAAGGCCGGAATTCCTTCCAAACAGATCATCATTTGGGATGCCAAGCTCGAGGATCTTCACAAAGCCAAGTTCGATACCCTGGCCAAGCGCCACGGCGTTCGGCTGTCCGGCAGCATGGACGCCGGTTGGGATGAATCCGTCGTAATGGACAAGGCGATCCTCGGTACTCTTATCGAGGGCGATGTCGGGTTCGACCCCGATGAGGAGAAGGACAGCCGCATATCTCACTTCTCCCGGCTGATTACCGGGGAGATCACCCGAATCATCAGCATCCAGCCGCTCATCAACCACAACCGCGTCGGCGTGTCCGGGCATCTCGTCGGCCTGACCCGAGGCGCCGTAGACAACGACCGGCGCTTCAGTGTCTCCAACTCCATCTTCGTCACCGCCCTGCCCGACATCATCGCGAAGACCGATGACAAAGAGATGCGCTACATCGGCGACCGCCTCGCCCTGTGCATCACCGACGCGCTCTACATGCAGTACCTCGGCCAGAGCAAATCGCTGCTCCACTACACAGAGCCGCTTGGCCAACTCTGGTTCAGCACCGACCCAGTGGCCCTAGACGTCTTTGCCATCGAGACCCTCGAGGCCAAACGGCAGGACTTGGAGGTCGAATTTCATCCCCCCCGCTCCCGCCTCTACGAAAACGCCACCTCGGTGATGATCGGGGAGAGCGACCCCGACCGCCGCAACGTCAAGTACTTCAAGCGCGACTAGTGCCTCGGTTGCGCTTGGCCAAGCGCTTGGCCAGACTGGCACGCCTTTTTTCCGACTCGCGCATTGACATCGGGGTGCTTGGCCAAGCAAATCTTTCCCCGTTATGAGTCTGTTGAATGACAAGGTGGCCGTGGTCACCGGGGCCGGCCGCGGAATCGGCCGCGCCGTTGCCATTGCCTATGCCCGCATGGGCGCCGACGTGATCTGTGTCTCCCGCACGGAGGAAAACTCCGCCAAAGTCGCCGCCGAGGTGGAGGAACTGGGGCGCAAGGCTTGGGCCAAAGCAGTGGACGTATCCGACACCGCCGCCGTTGAGGCTGCCGCAAAGGAAATTCTCGAGCAGGCTGGCAAGGTGGATATCCTCGTCAACAACGCCGGCGTCACCCGCGACAACCTGCTCATGCGCATGAGCGAGGAGGAGTGGGACACCGTGCTCAACACCAACCTCAAGGGCGCGTTCAACTTCACCAAGGCATTCACACGGCCGTTCATGAAGCAGCGCAGCGGGCGCATCATCAACATCGCCTCCGTCATAGGGTTGATCGGCAACGCCGGACAGAGCAACTACGCTGCCAGCAAGGCCGCGCTCATCGGCTTCACCAAATCCGTGGCCAAGGAGCTGGCGCCACGGGGCGTCACCGCCAACGCCATCGCACCCGGCTTCATCGAAACCGACATGACCGCTGTGCTCGACGAAAAAGTGCGAGAGGCCATTCTCGAGCGCGTGCCAATGACCCGATTCGGTTCACCGGACGACATCGCCCATACGGCGGTATTTTTGGCCATGGAACCGACCGGATACATGACTGGACAGGTGCTCACCGTCGATGGTGGCATGGTCATGTAAGTGAACTTTTCGGCATTAGGGGCTTGACGGTCCTCACTCCCGTTCTTAAAGAACCTCCGAACGTTACGGCGGCTTATGTCTGACAAATCAATCGCAGATCGAATCAAGGATATCATCGTCGAGCAACTCGGCGTCAACGCGGACCAAATCAATCCCGGAGCCAAGTTTATCGAAGACCTTGGCGCAGACTCACTCGACATCGTCGAGCTGATCATGGCGCTGGAGGAGGAATTTGGCACTGAGATCCCCGATGAAGAGGCGGAAAAACTCCAGACTGTTGGAGACGTCGCCAAGTACATCGAGGACACACAGGGCTAAGGGCTGTTTGATTTTCCGGGCAGCTCGGCCGCGCTTGGCCCAGCTGCCTGTTTTGCTTTATGGCGGACAAATCTCAACGACAACGCGTCGTCGTCACCGGCATCGGTGTCGTCTCCCCGCTTGGCCAGGGCATCGATAACTTCTGGCAAAACATCACCGCGGGCCAGTGCGGCATCGCCCCCATCACCGCCTTCGACACCGAGGGCTTCGCCTGCACCATCGCCGGCGAGGTGAAGGAGTTCGACGCCGCCGAGGCGTTTCCCTCGCCCAAGGAGGTTCGCCGCACCGACCGCTTCGCCCAGTTCGGCATCCACGCCGGCTGGCAGGCACTCAACGACTCCGGGCTCGACCTCGAGCAGGCCAACCGCGAACGCGTCGGCGCCATGATCGGCTCCGGCATCGGCGGCCTCGCCACGCTCGAGACTCAGCACAAGACTCTGCTCGACCGCGGCCCGGGGCGCATGTCCCCGTTTTTCATCCCGATGATGATCCTCAACATGGCTTCCGGTATGTTTTCACTTTACCAGGGCCTGCGCGGCCCCAATGTCGCCACCTGCTCCGCCTGTGCCACCGCCAACCACGCCATCGGAGAGGCGTGGCGGACGCTCGTCATGGGAGAGGCAGACGTCATGTTTGCCGGAGGCACCGAGGCCGCTGTGCTGCCCACCGCCATGGGTGGCTTTGCTGCCATGAAGGCGCTCAGCACTCGCAACGACGATCCCGGGCACGCCTCCCGGCCGTTTGACGCCGGGCGAGACGGCTTCGTCATGGGCGAGGGTGCCGGCGTGCTTGTGCTCGAGACCCTCGAACACGCCACTGCACGGGGCGCGCGTATCTATTGTGAGCTGGCCGGCTACGGCAACACCGCCGACGCCCACCACATGTCCGCCCCCGCGCCGGAAGGCGAAGGCGGCGCACGCGCCATGCGCATGGCGCTCAACTCCGGCGGACTCAACCCGGACGACATTTCCTACATCAACGCCCACGGCACCTCCACCCCGCAGGGCGACGTCTGCGAAACCCAGGCCATCAAGTCGGTGTTTGGCGAACACGCCCGCCGCCTGGCCGTCAGCTCCACCAAGGGAGCAACCGGGCACATGCTCGGTGCCGCCGGCGGAGTCGAAATGGCCGCCTGCTGCAAGTCGCTCGAAACCGGCACCGTCCCGCCGACCATCAACTACGAGACCCCCGACCCGGACTGCGACCTCGACTACGTACCCAACGAGGCCCGCGAGATGGAAGTTAACGCCATCGCCAACAACTCCTTTGGCTTCGGCGGCCACAATGCGTGTCTAGTGGCAAAGAAGTTCAAGGGTTAAGAGCATATCACTAGATTTTGGACCTCGTTCCTAGCAACAAGGTCTTTTTTAATACATGCGCTTGTATAATGCGGTAAATTCTTTCAGCTTTTATACAGGTTTTATACAAGTTCACCCGTGCACGATAAGAGGCCAAAGCCAAGGTTGTCGACTTATGCAAAAACATGTAAAAAGTTTCATTAGGTCTATTTTTGTTTGGGCAATTATATTCGGTCTTTATTTTTTATTATTATCCTATGAAAAAGAAGAGTGGAGAAAGCATCTTTATACAGGCACTTGCATAAATAATTTAATTACGTCCAATAGATAAAGGGATTATTATAACAATGCGTGTGTGACCGCGAAGAAGTTTACGGGGTAGCTGGACTCACCCGAAGACGCGGAGACGCCAAGAAAACAGGAGCGAGGACATTCCTGTCCCCGCAAACACATCGAAAGACCGAACAGGGGACAAGTATGTACCTATCCGCTTGGCAAAGTGGTTCTGGAGGGGCAAGCCTGCGAGTCCGAAAGCTCCGAAGGAGCGACAGAATTTAGCCCTGGGCGTCAGCCTTGGGTTATCGCCAAATAATCAAAACCAAGCCCCAACGGGGCGGCACAAAAAAGTTCGTTTCTGTGACGAGTGTCGCCCCGTTGGGGCTAATATTTTTTCACAATCAACCCAGGGATAACGCCCCGGGCTATCTCATCCCACCCCTTCGGGGCTTTAACGAGCGGGGGATTGCAATATCCCCACCCCTTGGCCAAGGCACTTTGGAGTGCTCTGGCAGAGCGGAGCGGCGACGGAGCTTTCAACCGCGCACGGAGCACCGAGAACCAGTCAAACTACAAAAGCGGTGTCTCGCTGCGCTTGCCACCGCTCTCCAAATTCCTTCGTGGTGAATTAACAACCAAGCACTGGGCGACAAAAAAAGGCGGCCTGCTTGAGCCGCCTTTTTGGTGAATTGTGGTCCTGCCTCAGATGAACTCGTTGATGAGGTTCTCGAGGAATTCCTGACGGCCGCTTTCGTTTTTCGAGACTTCGCCCTTCTTGAGGATGTACGTCTCGAGGCTCTTGAAGCTGGCCTTGCCTGACTCGATCTTTTTGCCGATGCCGGAGTCCCACGAGCGGTAGCGGTTTTTCACAAACTCCTCCAGTCGGCCGTCGGCGCGGATGGCGGCGGCGATCCTGAGACCGCGAGCGAAGGCGTCCATGCCACCGACGTGCGCGTGGAAAAGGTCCTCCGGCTCGAAACTCTCGCGGCGCACCTTGGCATCGAAGTTCACGCCGCCGGTGCTGAATCCACCCATCTTGAGGATCGGCAGCATGCACTCGGTGGTAAGGTAAATGCTGGTCGGAAACTGGTCGGTGTCCCAGCCGAGCATCGGATCGCCAGTGTTGGCGTCGATGGAACCCAGCGCGCCGGCGGCCACGGCAACCTCCAGTTCGTGCTGCATCTCGTGACCGGCCAGCGTCGCGTGGTTGGTCTCGAGATTGAGCTTGAAGTGATCCAGTAGGTTATACTGGCGCAGGAAATTCAGACAGGCAGCAGCATCGGAGTCGTACTGGTGCTTGGTCGGCTCCTTTGGCTTGGGCTCGATGTAAAACTGGCCCTTGAAGCCGATCTTCTTTTTGTGATCGACCGCCATCTGGAGGAACGCGCCGAGGTGATCCAGCTCACGACCAATCTCGGTGTTCCAAAGCGTCGAGTAACCCTCGCGGCCACCCCAGAAGGTGTAGCCTTCACCGCCGAGTTGGTGCGTGACCTCGATGGCTTTTTTCACCTGCGCCGCAGCGTAGGCGAATGCGTCGGCGTTGCAGCTTGTGGCGGCGCCGTGCATGTAACGCGGGTTGGCGAACAGGCAGGCCGTGCCCCAGAGGAGCTTGATGCCGGTGCGTTCCTGCTCGGCCTTGAGCACCTTGGCCACGGCGTCGAAATTCTTGTTCGAGGCGGAGAGGCTCTTGCCCTCGGGCGCGACGTCGCGATCATGAAAGGCATAGTACGGTGCGCCGAGCTTCTCCATGA
>WTHH01000086.1 GCA_011523195.1 Verrucomicrobiales bacterium | reverse complement strand
TCCGTTGACGGCACGCGTGATGGTGAACCGCCTTTGGCAGTTCCATTTTGGGACAGGCATCGTGGACACGCCCAGCGACTTCGGGCTAAACGGCGCCAAGCCATCCCACCCGGAATTGCTCGACTGGCTGGCGGTGGAGTTCATGGAGAGCGGCTGGTCGATCAAGCACATTCATCGGCTGATTTTGAATTCAAAGACTTGGCAGCAAAGCAGCCGTCCAGTTGCCAAGGCGATGCAGGTGGACGCGGCGGGGCGATTGCTTTGGCGACACCCCACGCGCCGCATGGCGGCCGAGGCGATTCGGGACAACATGCTTGCTGTCAGCGGAGTGCTCGACCTCAAATCGGGCGGGCCGGGTTTCGATGGATTCGAGGTGCAGATGGAGAACGTGCGCCACTTTTTCCCGAAAAAACTGTACGGCCCAATCGACTGGCGCCGGATGATTTACATGACCAAGGTGCGGCAGGAGCGCGAGTCGGTGTTTGGTGTGTTCGACTGCCCGGACGCCAGTCAGGCCGTGGCCAAGCGGAGTCGATCCACCACTCCGCTGCAGGCACTTAATCTGTTCAACAGTCGGTTCGTGATGCAACAGGCCGATCTCTTGGCCGAGCGCTTGGCCAAGGAGGGAGGCTCGGATCTTACCAGCCAGGTTGCCCGCGCATATGAGTTGTGTTTCGGTCGCTCACCCTCGGTTTCGGAATTGAGAGTTGCCATTGAATTCATCCAAGCCGAAGGACTCCCCCAATTCGCTCGAGCGATACTAAATGCAAACGAGTTTGTTTTTGTCCCGTGAGAAACTAGTAATGAACTCACTCTTAAATCGTCGTCAATTTTTGGGCAGTACCGGCCAGGGGTTAGGCGGTATAGCCCTGACCAGTCTTTTGGCGCGCGAGGGGTTGTTGGCGAAAGATGGCCCGACCCGACCGGCGATCGATGCGGCCAAGCCATTCGCAGCCCGGTCGCCGCATTTTGCTCCTGCGGCGAAAAACGTCCTGGTGATTTTCTGCTCTGGCGCATGCAGCCAGCTCGACACGTTCGACTACAAACCGGAGTTGATCAAACGTAACGGGCAGCCGATGCCTGGTGCGGAGGGACTAAAAACATTCCAAGGGGCACAGGGTAATCTCACCCGAAGCCCATGGGAGTTCAAACCGCGCGGGCAGTCAGGCAAAATGGTTTCCGAGTTGGTGCCGCAGCTTGGCGAGCTGGCCGACGAGATGTGTTTCATTCACTCGCTCACCGGCAAGACGAACACGCATGGGCCGGGTGAAAATTTCATGTCCACCGGCTACACGCTCGACGGCTTCCCGAGCATGGGCGCCTGGGTAACGTGGGCGCTTGGCTCGGCCAACGACGAGTTGCCGGCCTACGTGGCCATCCCCGATCCACGTGGCACACCGCAAAGCAGCGTCAATAACTGGGGACCGGGTTTTCTGCCTGCAGCGTTTCAGGGCACGGATTTCAATACCAATAATCCGCTACGTAACCTCGCTCGTCCCGCCGGTGTCAGCGCCAGGAGCGATCGGGCCACACGCAATTTTCTTCAGCGCCTGAACCAGCGCCACTTTGAACAATTCCCCGGAGACACCGAGTTGGCTGCACGCATTTCCAGTTATGAACTGGCTGCGCGAATGCAGCTCAGCGTGCCGGAAGTCAGTGATCTTTCCACCGAGAAAGCCGCCATGCTCAAGGCGTACGGGGCCGATGATGCTTCCAATCCAATCAAGGCCGGTTTTGCGAAAAATTGCATTCTCGCCCGACGACTCCTCGAGAAGGGCGTGCGTTTCGTACAGCTATTCAATGGGGCCTACCAGACCGGCGGCGAAGGGGTCAGCAACTGGGATGGCCACAAGGTTTTGCACGAGCAATATGCCAAACACGGGCCTGTGCTAGACCAACCCGCTGCGGCCCTGTTGCGCGACCTGAAACAGCGCGGCCTGCTCGAGGATACGCTGGTCGTCTGGTGCACCGAGTTTGGCCGCATGCCCACTTTTCAAAAAGGGGCCAGCGGCCGCGACCACAATCCCGACGGCTTCACCGCTTGGCTTGCCGGCGCTGGCGTCAAGCGAGGTCACACATTCGGTGCAACGGATTTGTTTGGCTGGAAGGCGGAGCAAAACATCTCCACCGTCTACGATTTACACGCCACGATCCTGCACCTGCTTGGCCTCGACCACGAGCGGCTGACATTTTATCACAACGGGTTCGAGCGACGCCTCACCGACGTCCACGGCCACGTGATTCATGATGTGTTGAGTTAATAGAACTTAGCCAAGCGCTTGGGTAAGGACTATGGTTTAGCTGCAGCTTTTCTTGAGGATCGCCCGACCGTATTCGCGGTTCATCCGGGTGATGAAGTCGAGAGAGATTTCTTTTGGGCAAACTGCCTCGCATGAGCCGGTTACGGTGCAGTTGCCGAAGCCTTCGTCATCCATCTGTTGCACCATGGACAGGGCGCGGCGTTCGCGTTCCGGTTGGCCCTGTGGCACGAGACTGAGGTGCGAGACCTTGGCCGCCACGAAGAGCATCGCGCTGGCGTTTTTGCATGCTGCAACGCAGGCGCCGCAGCCGATGCACTGGGCGGCATCCATCGCGAGGTCAGAATCCTCCTTAGGCACTGGTGTAGCGTTCGCGTCAGGTACGCTGCCGGTGCGCACACTGATGAAACCGCCTGCCTGCTGGATGCGGTCGAACGATGAGCGGTCGACGATCAGGTCGCGTTGCACTGGAAAGGCAGTAGCGCGCCAAGGCTCGATCGTGATGGTGTCGCTATCACTGAACTGTCGCATATGCAACTGGCAGGCAGTAGTGCCTTGCTGGCCGCCGTGGGGTACTCCATTGATGACCATGGAGCAGGTGCCGCAGATCCCCTCGCGGCAATCGGAATCAAATGCAATAGGCTCGTTGCCGTCCGCGATAATGCCCTCGTTCACGACGTCGAGCATCTCAAGAAAGGACATATCCGGACTGACATCGATTGCCTCATGAGTTTCGAATCTGCCGGAGTCTTCAGCGTCGTCCTGTCGCCAGATTCGAAGTGTTAAATTCATCGCCTTGCCGCTCATTTGTAGCTCCTTTGAGTCATCTTAACCTCCTCATAAGCTAGGTTTTCCTTGTGAAGTTTAGGTATCTTATTTTCCCCCTGATATTCCCAAGCGCTTACGAATGAAAACTTGGCATCGTTGCGCTTGGCTTCACCCTCAGGCGTTTGGTGTTCCTCGCGGAAATGGCCGCCGCAGGATTCCTCGCGTTGGAGTGCATCGCGGCACATCAACTCTCCAAACTCGAGAAAGTCTGCCACACGCCCGGCGTGCTCGAGGCTCTGATTTAGTGCAGCGTTTTCGCCAGGAACAGACAGGTTTTGCCAAAACTCCTTGCGAAGTTTTGGGATTATCTGGATTGCTTCCTCTAAACCTTTTTTGTTTCGGGACATTCCGCAATTGTCCCAAATAATCTTCCCCAACTCTCGATGGAACGAAGTTGGCGTACGGTCACCATTGATTGATAGCAAGTTGTTAATGCGAGTTTCGACTTCTTGCTGAACAGCGGAAAACGCCGGATCGTCATCATTTGGTCGGTCATCGATGCCGACATTGGCTAGGTACTGACCAATTGTGTAAGGCAGTACAAAGTAACCGTCAGCCAAGCCCTGCATGAGGGCACTAGCACCAAGGCGGTTTGCACCATGATCGGAAAAGTTCGCTTCTCCGATTGCAAACAAACCCGGGAGATTACTCATCAAATTGTAGTCCACCCAAAGACCGCCCATTGTATAGTGCACGGCGGGGTAAATGGTCATAGGGTTTTTATAGGCATTACTCCCAGTGATCTTTTCGTACATATTGAAGAGATTACCGTATCGTTCGCGAACAGTGTTTTCACCCATACGCTCAATAGCATCAGCAAAGTCCAAATATACGCCTAATCCAGAGGCGACTACGCCGCGGCCCTCGTCGCACACCTCCTTCGCGTTGCGCGAAGCGACATCGCGCGGTACAAGGTTGCCGAAGCTAGGGTATTTTCGCTCTAAGAAGTAGTCTCTATCCTTATCGTCTACGTCATTAGGATTGAGTTCTCCACTGCGGATTTTGGCAGCTATTTTCTTATCTTTTGGAACCCACACGCGGCCATCATTGCGAAGTGACTCGCTCATTAAAGTGAGTTTACTTTGATGGTCACCACTTACAGGAATGCAAGTGGGATGGATCTGAGTGAAGCAAGGGTTTGAAAAGGCAGCACCTCGCTTATAAGCCCTGTAGGTCGCGGTAACATTGCAACCCATCGCGTTTGTTGACAGGAAGTAAACATTTCCATAGCCACCTGTTGCCAATACTACGGCATGCGCAGAATGACGACTGATTTTTCCTGTGACCATGTCGCGGACTACAATGCCTTTTGCGTGTCCGTCGACGAGTACGACATCAAGCATCTCGGTCCGAGTATGCATCTTCACCTTACCAAGGCCTATCTGTCGGTTGAGCGAGGAGTAAGCTCCTAGTAGCAGTTGCTGGCCGGTCTGCCCACGGGCATAAAATGTGCGGCTCACCTGCGCCCCGCCGAACGAGCGGTTGGCCAGCAGGCCTCCGTATTCACGGGCGAATGGGACTCCCTGTGCAGCGCATTGGTCAATGATATCTACACTGACCTGTGCAAGCCTGTAAACGTTGGCTTCTCGTGACCTGTAGTCTCCACCTTTTACTGTATCGTGAAAAAGACGGAAAACCGAGTCTCCATCATTCTGGTAATTTTTTGCAGCATTAATGCCGCCTTGTGCAGCGATAGAATGAGCTCGCCTTGGACTATCCTGATAACAGAAACATTTAACGTTGTAGCCCAACTCGGCCAGCGTGGCCGCTGCGGAGGCACCTGCCAGGCCGCTGCCGACGACGATCACTTCGTACTTTCGCTTGTTTGCTGGGTTGACGAGTTTGAGGTTGAAGCGGTGCTTGTCCCATTTTTCGCTCATCGCACCGGCAGGGATTGCGGAGTCGAGCTTGAAAGGGACTTTTTTCTGGGAAACTTTTTTCGCCGCACGCTGGGTGGTTTTCTGCGTCGTCGTTTTTTTTGCGGCCTTGGTCTTTGCTGCGGTTGTTTTTTTCTTGGCGGCCATTTTATTTAACGAATCCAAATAGGACTGCAAGCGGCACCGACACATAGCCGATGAATAGCAGCCATGAGGCTGTGCAGGCGAACCGATTGATTAATTTTTCAGTGGACTTCGTCTTGAAGCCAAGCGACTGGAACATCGCACTCAAGCCGTGGCTCAGGTGGACACAAAGCAGCCCTACCGCTACGACGTAAAAAACGGACACCCACCAGACGCCGAAACCTGTTTTCACCATCCGGTAGACGTCCACCGCGTTTTTGCCCTCCTCGCCTTTGCCCTCCGGCAGGGGAGTTTCGAACGCTACCTGATTTTCCCCGGCGTCCTCCTCGTGAACGTAGAACTCCTCGAAGTCTGCCACGACGCCGTTGATCTGCGGCACCTTCCACGTGAAGTGGGCGAGGTGGTAAAAAGCGAATGCCGCGATGATTAGGCCGCTGTAAATCATCGTGCGAGAGGCGTAGCGGGAAACGATCTGGTTTTTGCGGTGCACATCAACCGGTTCCACCGCGCCCTCGTAGCGTACCTGTCGGGCCTTTTTGTTTTCGGAGGACAATTTGACGGCGGCCCAGATGTGAATTGCAGCCATCACCAGTAGCCCAATTCGCGCCACCCAGAGCAGAGGCCCTAAGCTGTGAAGCTTGGCAGCGTACTCGTTGATGGCTGCCGGCCCGGCGAAGATCGTAAGGTTGCCGAGCATGTGCATCACAACAAAGCCGAATAACCCTGCGCCTGTGAGGGCCATGAGGTACTTTCGGCCAAGCGATGTATTGAAAATGTTGTGAGCCAGTGACATGAGGCGCAAAAAAGCTCAGGCAAATTAACTATAACAATATTAATCGTCGAGGCGAAATGTTGCGCTTGGGCAAATAGCAACGGAGCGTTACGTTTGGCCATGCGCATGAATCGTTCCGTTCTCATCGTCCTCAGTTTGGCTCTGGTCGGCTGCCAAACGCCGCCAACTCCGCCCCCGACCAAGCTGGTGTCGCTTTCTTCGGTGTTCCGCTTGGCCAAGCTCGAGGAGATCGACTCTGCCATCGGGCAGGCGATCGCCGCCGGAAAAGCGCCCGGCGCTGTCGTGCGAATCGAGAGTGGCAGAGAGGTCTACCAGAAAGCGTTTGGCGACAAGGCGGCCAAGCCGGAGCGATCGCCGATGACAGCCGACACGATTTTTGACGCCGCGTCATTGACAAAGGTGATCGCCACGGCACCGGCCATCGCCCTGCTGATCGAGCAGGGAAAACTGGGCCTCGACGATCGGGTTGAAAAATGGATTCCCGACTTCAAGAAAAACGGCAAGGGCGCGGTTACGATTCGGCATTTGCTGACGCACACCTCCGGCC
>WTHH01000108.1 GCA_011523195.1 Verrucomicrobiales bacterium | reverse complement strand
CCTGTTTTAATTGAGCGCATCCCACCAGCACCACGGCTGCGATTGTGATTAGTAGTTGTTTCATTTGCCTTCAGCTTTCAATTCTTCACCCGTCTTGCCTCCGTGTTTGCGGAGGAGGTTGGCAAGTTCTGTTTGATTAGTTTCGATCGCCTCATCTAGCGCAGTAAGTAGACGATTACCGTTTTTAGCCGTAGCATTCACCTGAGCCCCGTTGGAAATTAACAATTCGGCAATCTCTTTTTGTTCTCCTATAGCCGCCATTAGCAAGGGTGTCCTTCCATCTTCCATTTTGGCATTTACATCTGCAGATCTCGTAATTAGCAATTCAGCGACATCCTCGTGACCTATTCTAGCAGCAAAATGTAAAGCTGTGGTAAATACAAAATCCTTTGCATGTACATCCGCTCCCTTGGTGAGTAAAAGTTCCACAATCTCTTTTTTGCCCTCCATCGTCGCAATAAACAAAGGAGTTAATTCTTGCGGACCCCTCGCATTTACGTGTGCCCCTTTTTCAATCAGGAACTTTGCTAATTCTTTCTGTCCCTTGGCCGCATAATGTAAAGGGGTCTGTTGAGAATTATCTTTTGTATTGATATCCGTTCCAGCAGCCAAGAACTGTTTAACTTTTTCAATGTCTCCAACTTCGGCAGCATCGTGAATATCCATACTCGGCAAACACCCCACCAGCACCAAGGCTGCGATTGTGATTAGTAGCTGTCTCATAAAGCGGCGACATTAACTGTTGCCGGAAAGTGCGGCCAACCTTAAAAACTAAAGGTTGAATGGCCGCAGAACCTCAAGATTTTGAGCCAGAGAAGCTAACCGCCGGAGTCACTTGGAAGTGGAAAAAAACTCATTCTGACTATCCAGCAAGCGAATGGACTCTGACTTATTACCTCCGCAAAGGCGGAGCAACCGCCACAAGCTTTACCGGAACTGCAGACGAAGATTCGTTTCTGGTCACCGTCGCCGCATCGACAACGAGTTCTTACGCAGCAGGCGTTTACGACTTCATCGGTTTTGTTAGTAAGTCCACCGAGAAGTTCATCGTGTTCGATGGCGTTCTCGAGGTTCTTACCAATCCGGCTTCAGCTTCCGCTTACGATCATTCAAAAAACTTCAAAAAACCTTTGACAGCAGGGTGATTTCGTCTAATCTTCACCAACCCTATCGAGTATAGGTGAATTAATTTGAGTGCTACTTTGACTAGCAATGCCGCAGCCGATCTTGGTTTTGACCCGCGCGAAACCAACGAGCGGCTCGAGAAGGCGTCTGCTTCCGAGCGCTTGGCTTGGGCGTCTGCCCAGTTTGGCGGTGGGTTGGTTTTGTCATCCAGTTTTGGTGCCCAGGCGGCGGTGATGCTGCACCTCGCCACACAGGTGCGGCCCGACATTCCCGTGATATTTGTCGATACTGGCTATCTGTTCCAGGAGACCTACGAATTCGCCGAGCGCTTGGCCAAGCGACTGGAGGTGAATTTGCGCGTCTACCGGTCGAGGAGAAGTCCAGCTTGGCAGGAGGCGATTGACGGCAAGCGATGGGAGCAGGGGGTCGAGGGCATCGAAGCGTATAATCAGGAAAACAAGGTTGAGCCGATGAACCGGGCGCTGGACGAATTAAACGCGACCGCCTGGCTGGCCGGGCTGCGTCGACAGCAGAGTTCTTCCCGCGAAAAACTCACGGTGCTCGCCTTGGCCAAGGGGAGGGTAAAGATTCACCCAATCATCGACTGGACTGACAAAAATATTCACGACTACCTGAAGGCCAATGACCTCCCGTACCATCCGCTTTGGGAGCAGGGCTACATCTCCATCGGCGACACTCACACCACGCGCAAACTGGAGGATGGGATGAGTGAAGAGGAGACGCGCTTCTTCGGGCTCAAGCGCGAGTGCGGTTTGCACGAGGGGACGGATTCGGATTTCACCATCTGATGTCGACACCGGAAAACATCCATCCGACTTTCGGTCAATTGCTGGACCGCGAAGCCAAGGAGGCGCTGTTGAATCAGCGCGGTTTGGTGGTCTGGTTATACGGCCTGTCCGGCAGCGGCAAAAGCACGCTGGCGACCGCACTCGAACGGCGACTGCATGAAGAGGGCGTGTTCACTCAAGTGCTGGATGGCGACAACATCCGGACCGGGCTGAACAAAAACCTTGGGTTTTCGGATGAGGATCGATCGGAAAACATCCGACGCATCGCCGAGGTGGCCAAGCTCTTTGCCGCGGCGGGAGTGGTGACCATCACGTCGTTCATCTGCCCCCGGAACGAGTTGCGGACCTTGGCCCGCGAGATCGTTGGCCAAGCGGATTTTTTGGAAGTGTACGTCGAGTGCAGTTTTGAGACCTGCGAACAACGGGACGTGAAGGGGCTCTACGCCAAGGCCAAGGCCGGTCAGGTGCAAAATTTCACCGGCAGGGATTCGTCGTTCGAGGCTCCCGAACCTCGGGATGCGGCGGACCTGATTTTGAACACGGACAACCAAGCCGAGGGCGAATCTCTCGAGCAACTTTATCAAGCCGTGCGCCCGCGAGTGGCGCTTGGCAAAGGAACAACATGAGCGAACAAAAGGGATATCAACTCACCCACCTGCAGCAACTGGAGGCGGAATCGATCTTCATCATGCGGGAGGTCGCCGCGCAATTCGGCAAGCCGGCACTGCTGTTTTCCGGTGGCAAAGACTCCATTGTGATGGTGCGACTGGCGCAAAAGGCGTTTTGGCCGGCCAAGCTGCCTTTCCCGCTGGTACATGTCGATACAGGTCATAACTTCGACGAGACGATCCAGTTTCGCAATGATCTGGCCAACGATGTTGGTGGGGATTTGGTCGTGGCCAGTGTGCAGGAGGAGATCGACGCCGGGCGGGCCAAGGAGGAAACCGGACCGAACCCGAGCCGCAATCGATTGCAGATCCCTGCGCTACTGAACGCGATCGAAAAAAACCAATACGACGCCTGCCTCGGCGGTGCCCGGCGTGATGAGGAAAAGGCGCGGGCCAAGGAGCGGTTCTTTTCCCACCGAAATTCCTTCGGCGAGTGGGATCCGAAAAATCAGCGCCCGGAGCTTTGGAACCTGTTCAACGGTAAGATGGACTTTGGCGAGCACTTTCGAATTTTTCCGCTGAGTAACTGGACCGAGATGGATGTCTGGCAGTACATCAAGCTGGAGGATATCCCGTTGCCGAGTATTTATTTTTCCCACGAGCGCGAGTTCGTGCGACGCAACGGCGTACTGCTTGGCAAGTGCGAGCACATCACTTTGCTGGACGGAGAGCAGTGGGAGAGTGGTAACGTGCGTTGCCGCACGGTGGGCGACATGACCTGCACCGGGATGGTTGAGAGTGTCGCCAACAACGTGGACGACATCATCGAGGAGGTCGCCGCCGCACGCCAAACCGAGCGTGGTGGCCGGGCCGATGACAAACGCAGCGAGACCGCCATGGAGGATCGCAAAAAGGAAGGGTATTTTTAGAAAAGGAATTCGATGAGCACTGATACGAAGGGTTATCTGGATATGGATCTGCTGCGGTTCACCACCGCGGGCAGTGTGGATGATGGGAAAAGCACGCTCATCGGGCGGCTACTGTACGACTGTAAATCCATTTTTGAAGATCAATGGGAGGCGGTGGAGCAGTCGAGCAAGCAGCGCGGTGACGAAAACGTGAATCTGGCTCTGTTGACCGACGGACTGCGTTCGGAGCGGGAGCAGGGCATCACGATCGATGTGGCCTATCGCTACTTCGCCACGCCTAAGCGCAAGTTCATTATCGCAGACACGCCGGGGCACATTCAGTACACGCGTAACATGGTGACCGGCGCCTCGACGGCGAATTTGGCCATCATCCTGATCGACGCCCGAAACGGAGTAATCGAGCAGACCTGCCGCCACTCGTTCATCGCGAGCCTGCTGCAAATCCAGCATATCGTGGTGTGCATCAACAAAATGGACTTGGTTGACTGGAGCGAGGACCGTTTCAACGAACTCGTCGAGCAGTATAAGGAATTTGCATCACGGCTCGATGTGCCGCACATCGACTTCATACCGATCAGTGCATTGCTCGGGGACAACGTGGTTGACCGTTCCAAAAACATGGATTGGTACAAGGGCAGCCCGCTGCTTTACACGTTGGAGAAGGTCTACATCGGCAACGAGTACAACCATGTGGACGCTCGGTTCCCGGTGCAATGGGTGATTAGGCCGCACAGCGATGAGTACCATGATTTCCGCGGGTACGCCGGCCGTGTGGCGGGGGGCGTGTTCAAGCCGGGCGACGAGGTCACCGTATTGCCCAGCGGATTCCAGTCACGCATCAAGGGCGTGCACGACATCGGCGGGGCTCTTGAGGAGGCCTATGCACCCATGTCCGTTTCCCTCACGCTTGAGGACGAGATCGACATCAGCCGGGGCGACATGATCGTAAAGCAAAACAACCCGCCCGAGAGCAGCCAGCAGATTGAGGCGATGCTCGTCTGGTTTAGCTCGGATGCCAGCCTGGTCGAGCGCGGTCGCTATACCATTCGGCACACGACCAATGAGGCCAAGTGCCTGTTGAAGGAGATGAAATACAAGGTGGACATCAACACGCTTCACAAGATCGAGGATGATCGTGAGGTGAGGTTAAACGACATCGCCCGTGTCTCGCTGCAGACCAGTGCGCCAATTCATTTCGATCGCTATCGGCGAAACCGCGCAACTGGCAGCTTTGTGTTGGTTGATGAGCAGTCCAACAACACCGTGGCTGCCGGCATGATCGTGGGTTGAGTCCGCGCTTGGCCAAGCGGATACAAAAAAGGCGACGCAGTTTTTGCGTCGCCTTTTTGCGTATCGGAATTTGTTTTAGTCGTTGAGCGCCTCGTAGACGTTGCCAACCATTCCCTCGCTTGGGGTGAGTGTCTTTGCACCGGGCGCCCACTTGGCCGGGCAGGCCTCGTCCGGGTTGGCGGCACAGTGGGCATTCGCCTCCATGATGCGCACCAACTCCTCCATGTTGCGCCCGACGTTGTAAAAATTCACCTGACTGCTGACGAGTTTGCCTTCGGGATTTATCACGAAGGTGCCCCGCAGGGCGAGGCCGGTTTCCTCGTCGTACACGCCAAACAGGCTGCTCACCAAACCGGTGGTGTCCGCGGCCATGGTGTACTTGACCTCGGCCATCAGTTTCTCCGCCTGACACCACGCCAGGTGGCTGAACTTCGTATCAGTGGAGACGGAGACGACCTTGGCCCCCAGTTCGGTCAACTTGGCGTCCTGTGCCGCGAGGTCGGCCAATTCGGTCGGACAAACAAAGGTGAAGTCTGCGGGGTAAAAGACGAGGATCGTCCATTTGCCATCTTTTTTCAGATCGGAAAGGTTGATCTCACCAAACGAACCGCTGGACGGCTCATAGGTTTCCATCTTGAACTCGGGAACGTCCTGCCCCACGCCAACCGGGGGCAGATCACCGTAAATGTCGTCCGTGAAATCTGACATACTTAACCCTTACAGTCCTTTTTCGATCATCAACTTGAGCAGGTCGCCAACTCGGTTGGAGTAACCCCACTCGTTGTCGTACCAGCTCACGAGCTTGAAGAAATTTTCATTCAACTCCATGCCGGCGCCCTGGTCGTAGATGCTTGAGTCGGCGCAGTGGATGAAGTCGGTGCTCACGACGGCGTCCTCGGTGTAGGCGAGGATGCCCTTGAGGTAAGACTCACTGGCGGCCTTCATCGCGGCGGAGATTTCGGCGTAGCTGGTGCTCTTCTCTGTCTTGAAGGTCAGATCGACCACGGAGGCGGTCGGGGTCGGCACACGGAATGCCATGCCGGTCAATTTACCTTTCACTTCCGGGCAGACGAGGCTCACCGCCTTGGCGGCGCCGGTGCTGGCCGGGATGATGTTGGTTGCGGCGGCGCGGCCGTCACGCCATGCCTTGCGGCTTGGGCCGTCCACGGTTTTCTGCGTGGCGGTGTAGGCATGGATGGTGGTCATCAAGCCCTCGGCGATGCCGAAGCCTTCCTTGAGCAACACGTGCACGACCGGGGCCAAGCAGTTGGTGGTGCAGGAGGCGTTGGAGACGATGTGATGATTGCCCGCATCGTAAAGGTGATCGTTCACACCCATCACCACGGTGAGATCCTCGTTCTTCGCGGGGGCGGAGATGATTATTTTTTTCGCGCCGGCCTCGATGTGGCCCTTGGCCTTCTCGCCATCTGTGAAGAGGCCGGTGGACTCGATCACGACGTCAACGCCGAGTTTCTTCCACGGCAACTCAGCCGGGGAGGGCGCCTTGACCACCTTGATTTCGGCGCCGTCGACCACGAGCGTCTCGTCGTCCTTATGAGTGACTTCGCCCTTGAACGCGCCCTGTGTGGAGTCGTACTTGAGGAGATAGGCCAGATTGTCGGCCGGGACGAGGTCCCCGACGGCGACCACCTCGACCTCGTTCCCTACGAGGCCCTGTTCCACCATTGCACGA